>WFUY01000230.1 GCA_015484715.1 Thermoflexales bacterium
GAGCGTCCGAAGAAGTAGTCGGGGTGGGTGATCAGGTACTGGTCCAGGGCGGAGGGGCCGGCGATGAGGACGGCGACGGAGCGCCCCGCCCGCCGCCCTGGACCAGTACCTGATCACCCACCCCGACTACTTCTTCGGACGCTCCCCGGAGCACGCCCTGATCCAGCCCGACAACCTGGTGATCCTGGTCAACCACCTGCGCTGTGCGGCCTTCGAACTCCCCTTCGAGGCCGGCGAGTCCTTCGGAGGGGTGGGGGAGGTGGACCGGCTCCTGCACCTCCTGGCCGAGGAGGGGGAAGCCTTCCACGCCAGCGGTGGGGTCGTCCGCTGGGTGGGCGAGGGCTACCCGGCGGCCCAGGTCTCGCTGCGGGCCGGGAGCGCCGACCCGGTGCTGATCATTGACCTGACCGATGGGCGGGGGCAGGTCATCGGCCAGGTGGACCGGCCCAGCGCCCCCCTCCTGGTCCACGAAGGGGCCGTCTACCTGCACGAGGGCAACGCCTACTTGGTGGAACGGCTGGACTGGGAGGCGGGGCAGGCGTTCGTCCGGGAGGCCGGCGTGGACTACTACACCGAGGCCAGTGCCGCCACGACGGTTCAGGTGCTGGAGGTGCACGAGACCCAGGAGACGGCGTGGACGGGGCAGGCCCACGGCGTGGTCCGGGTCGTCACCGAACCCCTGGGCTACCGGCAGGTGAAACGCTACAGCCACGAGACGCTGGGGTGGCACGACATCCTGTTGCCGCCCCAGGAGATGACGACGACGGCCTTCTGGCTCTGGCTGACCCCGGCGGCCGTCCGGCGGCTGGAGCGGGAGGGGGTGCTGCTGCCGCCCCTGGACTACGGCCCCAACTGGGCGGAGCAGCGGGAGAGGGCGCGGGCGCGGGACGGCTATCGCTGTCGGCGTTGTGGGGCCCCCGAGCCTCCCGACCGGCAGCACCACGTCCACCACATCCGGCCCTTCCGGGAGTTCGGCTACGTGCCGGGGGAGAACGAGGCCTATCGGGAGGCGAACGCGCTGGAGAACCTGATCACCCTCTGCCCCCGCTGTCACCGCCGGGCCGAGGTGATCCAGCGCCGGCGGGGGGCGTTGAGCGGGCTGGCCCATGCGCTGCACCAGATGGCCCCCCTGCACCTGATGTGCGATCCTCGGGACCTGACGGTGGTCGTGGAGGCCCGCTCCGGCCAGACGGGCCTGCCGACGATCACCCTCTACGAGCGGGTGCCCGGCGGGATCGGGCTGAGCGCCGGGCTCTACGAGATGGCGGAGATGTTGCTGAGGGCGGCCTACGACCTGGTCCGCCGCTGCCCCTGCGCCGAGGGCTGCCCGGCCTGCGTCGGCCCGACGGGGGAGCTGGCCTCGGGGGCCAAGGCCCACACGCGCCGTCTGTTAGAGATGCTGTGCTCCGTTGCGGACCCCGGAGATTGTGGTACAATCCCATCTCGTAGGTGAGGACATCCCTTCGCCTGATGGCATCCGCCTTCTGAGATGAACCAAGCAGGGTTATCTCGTGGTTGAGGACGAGCGACTTCCGCGACATATCACCATTGTGGATGACGCTGGACGCCGCAGGCAACAGCGCGTAGAGTATGCCGTGGAAGATGTTAAGGGGGAGACTGTTTACGTCACAAGAGAGGGACTGCAATACACGCGAGATGCTCTACGCCGCAAACGTCACTACGCACTTCTTGACCGACTCGATGTAATCCCGAGGGTGCTGACGCATCCGGACATTGTCATCTGGGACCCTGACAGTGAGGACACACTGCTCTATTACCGACGTGTCTATTTTCCGTCCGTTAGACGGCACGCACTGATCTGCGTAGTCGTCAAGATACGAGAGGGGATCAAGTTTCTCTACAACGTGTTTATCCAGCAGAGTGGAAAGGTGAAAGGGCATAGCCTTGTTCCTGCTCCAATGATCAAAATTTGGTATATCCACCCCCGTAAGCGCCCCAGGCAATTCGGTATAAGGTGAGAGCGATGAGAGACCTAGAGTTTACTTTCAACTGGCCCGGTCTTATCGAAGCGGTTGCCTTCGAGCCCGGTGATGAGCCGGAAGCGCTGTTCACCGAAGGATACCGCTCAGTGTGGGTAAGCGACCTGATGATTGACTATGACCCTCGCACAGGTCGTCCCTACTGTTTTATGAGCCTGAACTTTGACAAGTCCTACCCACTGGTCATCTGGGCTCTGAAAATGCATGTGCACGAGCGGTTCAACGTGCCCCAAGCTGGCCTGACCAACGTTCCGCTGCACGTGGCCTTTAGCTGGGCATACTACCATTTCATCCTGGAAGATGGTGCCCGGCTACCTCAGCCTTTCACTGTTGTTCAGATTGATCCGCAGGACTACACTCAGGTAGCGCTGGGATATGCGCTGACCACAACCGCCGAAAAGCCCCCTCAGTAGATGAACTCTCGGATGTCGTAGGTGGAGATGCGCGGCCGGCCGTCGGTGAAGCGCAGGCCGGCCACGATCGCCGCCCGTTGGGCCTCCATCTCCTCCTCGGTCAGCGGGACGATGCCCGCCTCCTGAGCCAGCCGGTGGTAGGGGAGCGCGGGGTGGTCCACGAACTCGCTGAAGTAGAGGAGGTCCCCCGGCCCCAGTTCCATCGCGTTGACGACGCGGATTGTGTCCTCCACGTGGCCCCGGCTGAATTGC
>WFUY01000231.1 GCA_015484715.1 Thermoflexales bacterium
CCACCCTGCGGCTCCAATCGGTCCTGGACCTCATCTTGGAAAAAGCGAACGAGTTGCTGGGATGCGAGGCCAGTTCGGTGGCCCTGCTCGAGCCGGACGGGGAGAGCCTGGTCTTCCGAGCTTCCGTCGGGGCCGGTTCGGAGACGGTGGTCGGCTGGACACTGCGGCTGGGCGAAGGGATCGCCGGATGGGTCGCCCGGGAGGGCAAGCCCCTGCGGGTCCCTGAGGCGCGAGCCGACTCCCGCTTCTGCCCGGATGTGGACAAGGCCAGTGGCTTCACCACCCGTTCCATCCTGTGCGTCCCCCTCCAAGCCAAAGGGCGCACGCTGGGGGTGATCGAGGTGATGAACAAGCGAGAGGGGGAGTTTACGTCCCGGGACCAGCAACTGCTGGAGTCCCTCTCATCCTCCGCCGCCATCGCTGTGGAGAACGCCCGCCTCTACGAGAACCTGGAGGCCTACACTGCTGAGCTCCAGCGAGCCTACGAAGAACTTCAGGAGGCCGACCGGCTGCGCACGGAGCTGGTGCAGAACGTCTCCCACGAACTGCGCACTCCCCTCTCCCTCATCAAGGGCTACACGGAGTTGCTCCTGGGGGGGACACTGGGGCCGCTCACAGACGCTCAGCGGCAAGCGCTGGAGGTGGTGGGGGACCGGGCGACCGTCCTCTCCCGGCTGATCTACAACCTAACTTCGCTGAAAACCATCCCCTCGGGCACGCTGGTGATGGTGCCCCTCTCCCTGGTCGAGGTAGCCCAGGAGGCCCTGAGTCAGTTCCAGGTCTGGGCAGACCAGGTCGGCGTCGGCCTTCACTTCCAGTCAGAGGCCACCCCTCAGGTGAAAGGGGACCCGGAGCGGCTGAGCTTGGCCATCGTCCACCTCCTGGACAACGCCATCAAGTTTAGCCCCGGTGGAGGCAAGGTCACCCTGCGGGTCTGGCAGGAGGGAGATCAGGCGAAGCTGGCGGTCCGCGACGAGGGGATCGGCATCCCCCCAGAGCACCAGGAGCGGATCTTCGAGCGCTTCTACCAGGTGGACGGCTCGGCCTCTCGGCGCTTCGGGGGGATGGGGATCGGGCTGGCCCTGGTCCAGGAGATTATCGCAGCTCACGGGGGGGAGATCCACCTGGAGAGCAAGGAGGGCGAGGGGAGCACCTTCACCATCACCCTGCCGCTGGCCTCATAGCTGCCGGCGGCGCAGGACGATATGGGGATCGCGCTGATAGGCTTCAAACCAGTCCATCACGGACCGGGTCTCCCGGACCAGCGCTTTGGCTCGGGCCGGCGATTCCCGGATGAAGGCGGTCAACCGCTTCTGAGCCTCCTGGCAAGCAGGAGCCGGCTCGTAGTCGGGCCGAGGCGTCAGCCGGGCCAAGTGCACGATGGCAGTGGCGTAGTCCCGCTCCGAGCGGTCGGTGATGCGGGTGCGCAGGTTCCAGCCGGTGCGGTAACGCAGCCCCCGTACTTGAGGACGGAATCCCATCAGCCGGGCGACGAGGGCGCGGGTGGCCGCCTGGGTCGTCCGGGCCCAGGTCGCCTGCTGCCAGAGCTCCCCTTCCAGGCTCCTCTCCGGCCCATCCCAGGTGGCGGCCACCCGCAAGGGCAGCCCGGATGGCTCTTGGCCCCCGGACACTTCCGCCGTATCCACCTCCGCCGGCTCCCCTACGACGATGTACCCCTCGCGGCTCAGGTGAGCGTAGGCAGCGAAGACAAGGGCAGCGGCCAGGGCGCGCGCCGTCGGGCGACCAAAGAGGAGGGCCAGGAGACCCTGGCGCTGAACCCCACCGCCGAAGAAGAAGGTCTTCACGTGCAGGGCCACCAGGGTGCTGGTCAGCAGGCGTGCCCGCGCCTGATCCCGCACCAAGTGGTAGAGGGGATCGGGGAGGGTGCGGACCCGTTCCATCGTGTCCACAACCAGCGGGGCTCCGCAGACCTGGCAAGTCTCCTGGGTGTCGTCGGTGTAAGCCTTGCAGGCCGCACAGATGACCATGACCTGCCGGCCACACCAGGGGCAGCGGGAGGCCGGCACGGCGATGGGGCCACCGCAGTGACGGCAGATCAACCTCTCCTCAGACATCACGGCCAACAGGTCGTGTCTACTCTACCGTCGGAGCCTCTTCCAGAAGTTCCTGGGCCAGAGTAGCTAAACGGGTTGGCACCATCACGCGCACCTCACCCAGCCCATCCAGCGTCAGGCCGATGACAGGCCCCAGGCTCTCGTACTGCAATAGGACCGGGATCTCGTTGGCCTCCAGTTTAGCCTTGATCACCTCAGCCTCGGTCAGCCCCTGGGCCACGTAAACGCAGGTCAAATCCATCACTCTTCCTCCAATCGCAGCAGCGCCATAAATGCCTCCTGAGGCACCTGGACGTTGCCGATCATCTTGAGCCGCTTCTTGCCCCGCTTCTGCCGCTCCAGCAGCTTCCGCTTGCGGGTCACGTCACCGCCGTAGCACTTGGCCAGGACGTTCTTGCGCAGCGCCTTGACGTTGGCCCGGGAGATGACCCGCCGCCCCACGGCGGCTTGGATGGGAACCTCGAAGAGCTGGCGGGGGATCAGCCTCTTCAGCTTGCTGACCAGAGCCTGCCCTTTGTGATAGGCCTGGTCCCGGTGCACGATCATCGCCAGAGCATCCACCGGCTGCCGGTTGACCAGGACCTCTAACTTCACCAGGTCGGCGGCCCGGTAGCCCAGGAAGTGGTAGTCCAGCGAGGCATAGCCCCGGCTGACCGCCTTGAGCTGGTTGTAGAAGTCCACGATCATCTCGGAGAGGGGCATCTCGAACTCCAGGATCACCCGGCCCGGCGCGGGATACTCCTGCCCGACGAAGACCCCCCGCCGCCGGTTGACCAGCTCCATCACCGGCCCGTAGTAGGTCTCCGGCGTGAAGACCTGGATGCGCATCCAGGGCTCCCGGATCTCCTCGACGAGGGACTCGTCGGGGAGCTCGGCCGGGCTGTCAATGCGGATCACCTCTCCGCTGCGCAGGAGGACCTCGTACTCGACGCTGGGGGCCGTAGCCACCACGTCCAGGCCGAACTCCCGCTCCAGCCGCTCCTGGATGATTTCCATGTGGAACATGCCCAGGAAGCCGCAGCGGAAGCCGTAGCCCAGGGCCTGGGAGGTCTCCGGCTGGAAGGTGAGGGAGGCATCGTTCAACTGCAGCTTCTCCAAGGCATCCTTGAGCAGGGGGTAGTCCTCGTTCTCCGCCGGGTAGAAGCCGGCGAAGACCATCGGCTTGGGAG
>WFUY01000232.1 GCA_015484715.1 Thermoflexales bacterium
CTCGACTTCCGAGGGGAGCCGGCGGCCGCCCTGCTGGAGGTGCTGGACCCGGAGCAGAACAACGCCTTCTCCGACCACTACCTGGAGGTGCCCTACGATCTCTCCAAGGTCCTCTTCATCACCACGGCCAACCTGCTGAGCCCCATCCCGCCGGCCCTGCGCGACCGGATGGAGGTGATCGAGTTCCCCGGCTACATCGAGGAGGAGAAGGTCGAGATCGCCCGCCGCTTCCTCATCCCGCGCCAGATCGAGGCCCACGGGCTCTCGGAGAAGCCCATCCACTTCCCCCGGAAGACGATCCGCCGCATCATCCGGGAGTACACCTTCGAGGCCGGGGTGCGCAACCTGGAGCGGGAGATCGCCAACATCTGCCGCAAGGCGGCCCGACGCCTGGCCGAGGGCAAGTCCTACCCCCGCCGCATCCGGCCCGACCACCTGGAGCGCTACCTAGGGCCTCCCCGCTACCTCCACGGCATGGTGGAGGAGACGGATCAGGTGGGGGTGGCGACCGGCGTGGCCTGGACGGAGGCGGGTGGGGAACTGCTGGCCGTCGAGGTGACGCTGATGGAGGGCAAGGGTGGCCTCACCCTCACCGGTCAGTTGGGCGAGGTGATGCAGGAATCGGCCCAGGCCGCCCTCAGCTACACCCGCTCGCGGGCCCGGAAGCTGGGCATTGACCCCGCCACCTTCGACAAGGTGGACATCCACATCCACGTGCCCGAGGGCGGCATCCCCAAGGATGGCCCCTCGGCCGGCATCACGATGGCGACGGCCCTCATCTCGGCCCTCACCAACCGGCCCGTCCGCCGGGACGTGGCGATGACCGGGGAGATCACCCTGCGGGGACGGGTGCTGCCCGTGGGAGGCTTCAAGGAGAAGGTGCTGGCCGCCCACCGGGCCGGGCTGAAGATGCTCATCATCCCCAAGAAGAACGAGAAGGACCTAGTAGAGGTCCCGCGCCGGGTGCGCCGGGAGTTGGAGTTGGTCCTGGTTGAGCATATGGATGAGGTGCTCCAAATCGCATTGTGCGAACCAATGAAAAAGGAAGACCAGGAGAGGACACAGGGAACAGAGGCATCAGAAGGGTGACGACGAGGGGGCGTAGCCATGCTACGCCCCCTCGGTTATGGGGCCTTCGCAGGATTAGCGAACGTAGGGGGAGTGCGATGTGTGTGACCAGGTTCTTCAAGGGATTCTCGTTGCTTCTGTTTCTCGTGGTTGTCGCGACAGGTTGCAGGACCGTCCAGGGAGAGGAGCCCAGTACGATGCAGGTAAACCTAAGCAACATCTTCCCTGGAAACCTGCAGCCCCTACCCAATCCCGGCCCACCGGCCGGAGCGGGGGATAAGCCGGAGCGTTGGATCGTCTTCTACCGCTTCGACCTGGCGGGGCGAAAGGGGGATTCCGAACCCATCGGAGCCGTCGTCTACCAGCCCAATCCGAGCAGCGGTCCCCCACCTGTGAGCCCCTATCCTCTGGAGCTGCCGGGGTGGGAGTACCTCTGTGAGCACACGTGCACCGCCGAGCTCAAAGACGTGGTGGGAGACAAGGAGAAAGAGTTGCTCATCAAGGACGGCTTCCAGGACCAACTCGTGCGGGTTAGCATCTTCACCTGGAGCGAGAATGGGGGGAAGGAAGGTGGGGAGGAGTACAGACCCTTGGGCCACTTCTGGGGCGATGGCGGCGTGAAGGTGGAGAAGAACAAGGTCACGGTCCTGCGCCTCCTGCACGATCGGAGCCAGCTCGCCTGGCGCTACCTCTACTACCCCTGGAACTATCCCGATGGGAGGAGCTACTACCGACCCGATCAATCCCTGGTCGAACCCTTCGAGAAGGAAATCGTTCCGGTCCATGGGTTGCCCGAAAAGCCATGGGAGTCTCGCTACCCGGAGAAGGTGATCATCGGCTTCTACTACCAGGTGCTCGCCGGTCAAGACGGCAAGAACCGACAGGATCCGGTGGACACCTACATGACGGCCGATCTCTGGAACCGCCTTGAGAAGTGCGAGGGGACCCAGTGCGGCTGCCCCTGGCCCCGCAGTGAGGTCAGGCGAGTCCTCATCAAGCAGATTGGGCTGCCCAGCGAGGTCAACGTCACCCCTATCCCGTCGGAGGTGGGCGGGACTCAGAAGGAACGCTTTCGGGTCCAGGTGCCCATCCAGGTGGTCTGCGAATCCAAGAACGGACGTCTGCGGGGATCGCCGGTGATCTGGACGTTGGAGAAGACGGAGCGGTACGGCTTTTGGAAGATCATTGAGGTGAAGCCGGCCTCCCAGTGACCCTGAGATTCCCGAGGTCGTAACTGTTCACCCTCCCGCAGGTGCGGAGACCTCGAGAATGACCTCTTTGGAGATAGGGAGACCAGCCGTCCACGAATGGGGCACGAATACACGAATTAGGGGCCGCCTCATTCGTGCATTCGTGAGAAATTCGTGGACGGCCCGCTACGGACCACTCTCTCGCTCACTTGTGGGTAATCACCGCTAAAATCCCGGTTGCACTGAGCCCCAGCCTATGTTACAATAGTTGGGCCAACATCTCCCTGATGCAGAAAGGCGGTGCGACGATGGACTACGTGCGAATTCTGAAACAGGCGGACATCTTCTACGACCTGAGTGACGCCCAGTTGCAGATGGTTGCCAGCCTCTGCGGTGAGCGCCACTGCAAGATGGGGGAGACGATCTTCGAGGAGCAGAGCGCCTCAGACGACCTCTACGTCATCGCCCGGGGGGAGGTGGACATCTTGATTAACCCGGGCATCGTTGGCGCGCAGCCGGCCCAGGCCGAGCCGGTCACCATCGCCACCCTGCGGTCCGGGCAGATCTTCGGTGAGATCGCGTTGGTGGACCAGGGGCTCCGGTCGGCCGGTGCTCGCTCCGCGTCTAACGACACCCTCCTCCTGGTCATCCCCCGGGAGAAGCTCCTGAGTCTCTGCGACACCTACCCTGATTTGGGATACCGGATTATGCGCAACGTGGCCGCTGACCTGGCGATGAAGATGCGCAACGCCGACCTCACCATCCGCCAGCACCTCCTGTGGGGTGCCCAACAGTACCGGTAACCCCCCGTGAGCGGCCTGGAGTACCACCCGACCATCAAGGAGCTTCCCCTGGGAGAGCGCCCCCGAGAGCGCCTGGTCCAGTACGGAGCGGGGGCTCTCTCCACGGCGGAGCTGCTGGCCATCATCCTGCGCACCGGCATCAGCGGTGAGAATGTGCTGACCCTGGCCAGCCGCCTGCTGGCCCGCTACGAAGGGCTGAGCGGCCTAGCCCGGGCCAGTTTCGGCGAGCTGCAGCGGGAGCGGGGCCTGGGCGTCGCCAAGGCGGCCCAGATCAAGGCTGCCCTGGAGCTGGGACGCCGTCTCTTGGTCACCTCGCCCCAGGAGCGCCCGCAGGTGCGCTCTCCCAGCGATGCAGCCCGGTTGGTGATGGCCGAGATGGGGCTGCTAGAGCAAGAGCAGCTCCGCCTCATCCTACTGGACAGCAAGAATCGAGTCCTGGCCATCCCCGTCGTCTACCAGGGCTCTCTGAACACCAGCCTGATCCGTATCGGTGAGCTTTTCCGCTGCGCCCTGCAGCGCAATTGTGCAGCCTTCATCATCGTGCACAACCATCCCTCAGGTGACCCCACCCCTTCTCCTGAGGATGTAGCCGTTACCCGCCAGATCGTTGCTGCCGGCACGCTGCTGGATATCGAGGTGTTGGACCACTTGATCATCGGCCACCAGCGGTTCATCAGCATGAAGGAACGTGGCCTCGGCTTTGACGGCCAGGAGATCACCCGGTAAGACCGAAGTCCGTCGCCGTGGGTCCTTCCCCAACGGTGCAACCTGTGCAATCCGTGGCTGGACCAACAGGAGGCTCCTATGTCTGGCTATGTCAGCCACATCATTTTGCTGCCGCAGAGCGCCGATTGGCCTTGGTATGAAGCCCTGCGTCCCTACATCGAGCGCTACAAGGTGACCATTACCAAGAGTGCCGACGACGCCGGCAGCTTCTACGGTGCCCGGCACACGGTGACCATCGTGCAGCCCCCCGGGGCGTGGCCTGACGGGATCATCCCCTTCTTCCAGCAACGCTACCCCCACGCCCGCCTCGATTACCTCCTTGTCCAGGACGTCAACGACCTGCGCCGCGTCGTGAGCCGGCGGCTGGAGGAAGGACAGCGCTATGGCCGGCGGCTGTTGGGACCCTTCGGTGAGCCTCCCGCCGGCCCCTCCACCTACGACAGCCATATCCTGCTCCTCCCCCACGGCTCCGAATGGCGCTGGTACGAGGCGGTTCGGGAATACGTCCTCCACTTCCGCGTCACCGTAGCCCAGTCGGCCGACGATGCCGGCAGCTTCCACGGACGTAACCACGTGGTGACCGCCGTGGTCTACCCGGGAGCCTGGGGAGGGGACGACATCATCGCCTGGCTGCAGGAGCGCTATCCCCAGGCCCAGACCCAACGCATCGCCGTGGAATCCCCTGAAGCGCTGAGCCGCCGGTTGAAGGCCCGGGTGGTCCACGAGGACCGTTTCGGCCAGGGGGAGCCCTACGAAGAGGTGGTGCCCCCGGAGGAAGCCCGCCCCTTCCGCATGCGGTGGCCACTGGACCCGGCGCTGATCACCCGCTACGGCCCGCCCTGGGCCGCCTTCTCCCGCCACTTCGCCGCCAGCCCCTGGGATTACCGGCCCTATCTGCCGGGCCACGAAGGGCTCGACTTCCTCGCCCCCCACGGGGAGGTCGTCTACGCCTGCGCCGACGGCATCGTGGCCCAGTTGGACCGGGACCCCAGCCACCTGAGCCAGCCGGGCCGCTTCCCCTACGGCTTCTTCGTCCGCATCCGCCACACCCACGGCGACGAGACCTACGAGACCCTCTACGCCCACCTTTCCGAGGTGCTGGTGGACCCCAACGCCCAGGTCAGCGCCGGTCAGCCCATCGGTCGGGTGGGAGCCACGGGACGCACCACCGGCCCCCACCTCCACCTCAACCTGAAGCGGCTGGGCCGGCCCCCCGAGGGCTACCCCTACCCGCCCGGCTATCCCTCCGGCACGCTCCTGGACCCTCTGCGCTACCTGGAGTGGCCTGATGGCTGGATACTGACACCCGACGAGGAACTGCCCCACCTCTACGGCGTCCACGAGGACTACGAAGGTCCCGAGGATGAACGGAAGGCAGGCTACCTGATGGAGCAGGCCGGCGTGCGGGGGTACATCCTCTGGAGCGAGGCCATCGGCGCAGACCCCGATGACACGCGGGGGGTGGACTACCGCCAGCGGACCTACGGAGACCACGTGGTCATCGTGCGCCTGAACTACAGCTATGCCGGCCACCAGCCCGACGGGACCCTCCCCCCGCCGGAGAAGTACGAGGATTTTGCAACCCGCTGCTACCAGTTCGCCCGCAACAGCCAGGGGGCGCACATCTACGTCGTCGGCAACGAGATGAACAACCCCCGCGAGTGGCCCAACGGCCAACCCATCTGGCCGGAGGAGTACGCTCGCTGCTTCAACCTCGTCTACCGGCGCATCAAAGAGGCCGATCCCGAGGCCATCGTCTGCCCGGGGGCCATTGACCCCTACCACGCCTCGCTGGCCTTCGCCCCCTACAACTCCCCTTACGGGGACATCCGCAAGTACTGGCGGACGATGCTGGAGGCCATCGAAGCCTGCGACGGCCTGGCCATCCACGCCTACACCCACGGCCCGGACCCCCGTCTGCTAGAGGATACCCGGCGGGTCTTCACCGCCTACCCCCTGGAGGGCGTGCGCTACCACTTCTGGGTCTTCGAGGATCTCCTCCAAGCCACGCCGGAGCGGTTCCGACACCTCCCCGTCTACCTGACGGAGACGACGCCCCTCTTCAAGACGCGCGATGAGCCGGCCTGGGAAGATGCCGACAAGTGGGGCTGGCCCGATGTCAACGAAGGGTGGATCTGGACGATGTATCAGCAGGTGGATGCGTGGAACAAGCGCGGTGGTCAGCAGATCCACTGCGCGTTGCTCTACCGCTACCCGCCGAAGGACCGGTGGGTGATCTACGACAAGCCCCGTGTCATCGAGGACTTCACCCAGGCGCTGGGACTGAAGTTTCGGCCCTACAAGCCCCGAGAGCGGTTGGAGTGAAGCGAGGAGAGGTGGTGGGGCGGCGGGGTGGCAAGACAATGAGGGAACGAGGGAATGAGGGAATGAGGCAATGAGGCAATGAGCCAATGAGGCAACGAGGGAATGAGGGAATGAGGGAATGAGGGAATGAGGCAATGAGGCAACGAGACAACAAGACGACGAGAGAAGGAGCAGGACGATGAGCCGCAATTTGCTGAAGAACGGAGATTTCGAGGGCGGATGGACGCACCGCAGCATCGTCTTCCCCACCCAGGGTGCACCCTACGAGGCGGAGCGGGGAGAGATCTTCACGCCGGAGGGATGGATCACCTTCTTCAAGCACGGGCTGCCGGTGGAGCACGACCCGGACAACCAGGTGGGCTGGGCCCAGCCCGAAGTGCAAGTCATCAACAAAGAGCCCCCCTTCCTGGACCCTCCCCGCATCCGCTCGGGCAAGCGAGCCGTGAAGCTCTTCACCTTCTGGAAGATCCACGACGCGGGCCTCTACCAGCGCGTCGCCCAAGGCGTGCAGCAGGGCATGCGGCTCCAGCTCTCCGCCTGGGCCCACGCCTGGTCCAACCAGGCCGATGACCCCTACACCTCCATCAACGATGAAAACATCAGCCTGATGGTCGGGATTGACCCCAAGGGCGGGACCAACCCCTGGGCGGAGAGCGTGGTCTGGAGCGAGCCCCGGAACATCTACGACCGCTTCGGGCGCCTGCGGGTGACGGCCGAAGCCCACGCCGATGTGGTGACCGTCTTCCTCCGATCGCGGGTGCTCTGGCCCTACAAGCACTGCGACGTTTACTGGGATGCCGCCGAATTGGTCGTCCAGGAGATCCAAGTTGCCGAGGAGGCGGAGATCCGCTTCGACCCGGCGGAACCGGTCGCCGGTGAGCCTGTCCAGGTCATCGTCCAGTCCGAGAGCGCCTTCGCCTCCGTGGGCCTGACGGTGCTGGACCCGACGGGACGCCCGGTGATGGCCCAGGGTGGCGGGCACCAGAAAGCGGGTGCACAGCACACCTGGCAATGGCAGTTCACCCCTCCCCGGGCCGGCACCTACACGATGCGCTTCACCGTCGAACAGGGGGCCCGAACGGTGGCGGAGACGACGGTCGCGGTGAAGCCGCCGGCCGTCAGCCCCTGTCGGGGCACGCCTCGAGAGCCCTACAAGCGCACCTACGTCCTTCTGCCCCCCGGAGCCGACCGCCGATGGGTCCAGGCGATCCTGGACAGCGGCCTCTGGGAGCAGGAGCGCTGGACCATCGGGGCCAGCGCCGACGACGCCGGCATCGGCGACCTGGATGACCGGACGGTGATCGCCGTCAACCCGGCGGCCTGGCCCGACGACCTGGCGGCCTTCTTCGAGCGCTATTACCCCGGCGTGACCTACAAGCCCCTGAACGTCTCCACGCCGGCCGAACTCCGAGAGGCCCTGCGGGAGATGGGCACGCCCCGCTAACCGCTACGTCGCTACCTGCCGGCCGCTATGCCGCTACTCGCTACGCCGCCGTTTTATGCACGAACTGCCCGTTACCGAGAGCATCCTCAAGATCGTCCTGGAACAGGCCCATCAGGCCGGCGCGGTCCGGGTGAGCGATGTCTACCTGGTCATCGGCGACCTGAGCAGCATCGTGGACGACTCCGTCCAGTTCTACTGGGAGATCCTCAGCCAGGGGACCATCGCCGAAGCGGCCCGGCTCCACTTTCGGCGCATCCCCTTTGAGCTCACCTGCCAGGACTGCGGCCACCGCTTCACCCCGGACGGCTCCGACTACCTCTGTCCGGCCTGCGGGGGGCTTCACGTCCAGATCACCGGAGGCAACGAGTTCTACGTGGAGAGCATCACCGTCCTAGAGCCAGAGAACCTGGAGGACCTCATTGACCCAGGGTGAAGCGATGACCCAGGCTCGCCACATCTGGATCACCGGCGTTGTCCAGGGGGTGGGATTCCGGCCCTTCGTCTACGGGCTGGCCACCCGCCACGGCCTGACCGGCTGGGTCTGCAACACCTCAGCCGGCGTGGAGATCGTGGCCGAAGGTCCATCGGCGGCGCTGGACGCCTTCGTCACCGGCCTGACCGCCGAGGCCCCCCCGCTGGCCCGCATCGAACGGGTCGAAGTGACGGAGGTCCCACCCAACGGCTTCGAGCGCTTCGAGATCCGCCACAGCGTGGCCCAGGAGGGGGCCTTCCAACCCGTCTCCCCCGACATCGCCATCTGCGACGACTGCCTGCGGGAGCTCTTTGACCCCAGCGATCGCCGCTATCGCTACCCCTTCATCAACTGCACCAACTGCGGGCCACGCTTCACCATCATCCGGGACATCCCCTACGACCGGCCCAAGACGACGATGGCCCCCTTCGTGATGTGCCCGGACTGCCAGGCCGAGTACGACGACCCGATGGACCGT
>WFUY01000233.1 GCA_015484715.1 Thermoflexales bacterium
GAGGAGGGGGCCTGGACCATCGCCTGTCGCAATGGAACACGGCTGCCGGTGGCCGGTGTCGCCGTTCCGCTGCCGGAAGGCCACGGCGATGCCCGGAGCATCGCCTTGATCTTCCGGGATGTGCGGGCCGAGGTGGAGCTGGCTCGGCTGCGGTCGGAGTTCGCCGCCATCGCCTCGCAGGCCCTGCAGTTGCCGGTGAACAACCTGCAGGCACCGCTGGCCTGGCTGCTCAGCGGGGAACTGCCGGAGAGGTTAGAGCCTGAGGTGATCTCCCTGGTTCAGACCCACTGCCTGCGCCTCCACGAGTTGGCCGACGAGATGCTCCAGGCGATCCGCCTGCGGCAGGGACAGGCACACTCCCGGCAGGAACCCGTTCCTCTGGCGGCCGTCGCCCGTCACGTGGTCCAGCAGTTCACCCTGCTCGCCCCTGAGCACCACTTCGAGGTGGTCGCTCCGCCGGACCTCCCCTTCGCCCTGGGGGATGGGGCCAAGGTCGAAACGGTTCTGGGGCACCTGCTGGAGAACGCCGTCGCCTACTCGCCCCCAGGCAGTCGCATCCGGATTGCCGTGGAGGCGGACGCCGCGCGGGTGACCTTGCGGGTGCAGGATGAGGGGATCGGCATCGCGCCGGAAGAACAAGAGGCTATCTTCCGGCCCTTCTATCGGGTGGACAACGAGCCTAACCGCCTCCGATACAGCCACGGGTTGGGCCTCTACATCGCTCGCCGGCTGATCGAGGCACAAAAAGGACGGATTTGGGTGGAGAGCGTTCCTGGTCAGGGAAGTACCTTCGCTTTCGACTTGCCCAGGTGGGAGGCATCGGATGTCAGCCAAGCTTTTGTTGATTGATGATTCCGAGGAGATCCAGGCTCTCGTGGGACTCTTCCTAGAGAAGGAAGGGTATCAGGTCATCCGGGCGCGCAATGGCCGAGAGGGGCTGCGCAAGCTGGCCCACGAAAGGCCTGACCTGATCCTGCTGGACATTATGATGCCGGAGGTGGACGGCTGGGAAACCTGCCGTCAGGTACGCGAGATCTCCAATGTTCCCATCATCATGCTGACGGCGAAGGGGCAGGAGCGGGACATCGTGCGTGGGCTGGAGATGGGGGCCGACGACTACGTGACCAAACCTTTCGATCTGGCCGAGCTGCGTGCCCGCATCCGAGCCCTGCTCCGGCGGGCCACAGAGATGAGCCCCGAGGATTCCCAACCCAAGCTCTTTGACGACGGCTACCTGCGTGTGGACCTGGAGCGGCGGCTCGTGACGGTCGAGGGCAAGGGAGTGGACCTGACCCCCACGGAGTACCGGCTGCTGGCCGCGCTGGTCCAGCAGGCCGGGCGCGTCATCCCCCACCGCCAACTGCTCAAGCAGGTATGGGGGCCGGAGTACGGCGACGAGGTCCACTACCTGAAGCTCTACGTGCGCTATCTGCGTCAGAAACTGGAAAAGGACCCCAGCCATCCCTACTACATCCTGACCGAATGGGGTGTGGGCTACCGTTTCCGCGACTTCCCCGGTAGGGATTGACGGAGGATGTCCATGACCTTCTCCTGGCGTCTGATCTGGAGGCTGGTGAAGCAGTGGTGGTGGTTGCTGGTGGTCGGCGCTGTGCTGGCCGGCGGCACCGGCTACTACTTCGCGTCTAGGAAGCCCAACATCTACGCCGCCCGCACCACCTTGATGGTTGGGGCCAACATCCGTAACCCGGACCCCAACTCCCGCGACTTCGGATTGACCGTCACACTGGCCCAAATCTACGGGGAGATGGCCAAGCGCCGGCCCATCACCCAGGCTGTCGTGGACCGGCTGGACCTGCCGATGGAGTGGTGGGACCTGGCGGGGCGGATCGAGACCCGGGTGAACCCGACGGCCCAGCTCCTGGAGATCACCGTCTTCGACACCGACCCTCAGGTGGCCGCGTTGCTGGCCAACGCTGTGGCCGAGGAGCTGGTGCACCAGAGCCCCGCTTCCCAGGAGGGGGTGGAGCGCGAGTTCGTGCTCAAGGAGCTGAACGATACCCAGGCCAAGATCGAGGAGGCCCAGGCCCAGATTGACGAGCTGCGGGACAAGATGCTGGGCATGACCTCGGCGGTGGAGCTATCCGAAGCCCAGGCCCGTCTGGCCGAGTTGGAGCAGCTCAAGTCCA
>WFUY01000234.1 GCA_015484715.1 Thermoflexales bacterium
AGCGAGAGAGTGGTCCGTAGCAGGCCGTCCACGAATTTCTCACAAGTGCACGAATGAGGCGGTCTTTAATTCGTGCATTCGTGTCCCATTCGTGGACGGCTAGCCTCCCTATCTCCAAAGATATGGGTAATCACCGCCTCCCCCTCACTCGCCTCGCTCCCCGATTCGTGGTATAATCCCCTTCCCGTGGGGTTACGGCAGGTGACCTACGGCTGGATAATGAGAAATGTTGCCGGTGCGCGTCGCGCTGATCCCGCTCCGAACGCACGTCAAAAGGCCGGACCTCAATTGGCAGCGATTTGTCAACGTGGCAGAGGAGGCGGTTGCCCGAGAGCGGGTGGACGTCATCTGCCTGCCGGAGTGTGCCTTCACGGGGTACCTGTACGAGCAGGACGACTTGGCAGGTTTTGCGGAGCCCATCCCGGGCCCGACGACCGATAAGATGGCATCGCTGGCAAGGCATCTGCGAGCCGGCGTCTGCTTCGGGCTCGTCGAAAGAGCCGCCACCGGCATCTTCAACTCGGCGGTGCTGATAGGCAAGAACGGGGGAATCCGGCTGATCCACCGGAAGGTCGCGGAGAAGCCGCCCTACGCCAACGGCAACCGCGTCGAGGCCGCCGATACCGAGTTCGGGAAGGTGGCCGTTCTGATCTGCGGCGATCTGTTTCACGAGGAGGCGATACGGCAGGTCCCACCCGACACCCAATGGCTGATGGTGCCGATGGCACGCGGGTTCGACGGGCAATCGCCCGATCGCCGGCGGTGGGAAGAAGAAGAGCGGCAGGTCTACCGAAAGGCGGTCGAGCGTATAGGGACCTGCGCGGTGATCGTCAATGCGTTGGACGTGGGGATCAAGGAAGGAAGTTTCGGCGGCGGAATGGTCGTGGATGGAGCCGGTAACGTGTTGGCGGAATCCCCCCACGGCACCGACGAGCCGTTGATCCTGGATTTGGTGTGCCCCGGCGAGGGTGCAGAGAGGATGTAGGACGAATTGCCCATTTGTCCGTAAAGGAGAGGATCCACCGATGCCTGGTCTAGACATCACCCAGTTTCTCATCACCATGCTGATCCTGGTGCTCTCCATCGCCGTCCACGAGTTCGCCCATGCTTGGGCGGCCGACCGGCTGGGAGACCCAACGGCCCGCTACCAAGGGCGGCTGACGCTGAACCCCGCCGTCCACCTGGACCCGATGGGAACGGCGATGATGGTCTTCAGCGCCTTCACCGGCTACGGATTCGGCTGGGGGAAGCCGGTGCCCGTCAACCCGCGCTATCTCCGCTACGGCCCCCGGCTGGGCTTCGGCATCGTCGCCGCCGCCGGCCCCCTCTCCAACCTGCTGCAGGCGGTGCTCTGGGCCATCCCCCTGCGGCTGGGCGGCCTGGTGATCCCCGCCTTCTTCCAGCACATCCTGCTCACCGGAGTCATCGTCAACATCATCCTCTGCCTGTTCAACCTGATC
Source organism: Thermoflexales bacterium (assembly GCA_015484715.1). Lineage (GTDB taxonomy): Bacteria > Chloroflexota > Anaerolineae > S140-20 > S140-20 > S140-20. Next base: position 1,461 of record WFUY01000234.1, read on the forward strand.
CCTCTCTACCCCCTGGACGGCTACAACATCCTGCGCGGCGTCCTGAGCACCGTCCCGACCCGCTGGGCCTACGACCTGCAGGGCTTCCTGGACCGGCTACAGCCCTACGGCCCGATGATCTTCCTGCTGGTCATCCTCGTGGACCAGATGACGCCGCTTAACATCCTGGGGCGTATCCTGGGACCGCTGGCCAATGCGCTTTTCCGTCTCCTCGTATAGGATTCGGCAGTTCCTCCAGGCGATCACCGCCCGGGTGGGCGAGGAGGACCGGCAGATGGTGCGAGCGTTGCTGACGCCGGCCCAGGCCGCCCTTTTCCAGCGCATGCCTCCCAACGACCAGCAGCACGCCATCCGCGTCTGCCGCACGCTGCTGCAGGCAGGCCATCGCGACCCTGACCTACTCACGGCGGCCCTGCTCCACGACGTGGGGAAGGCGGCTGGCCCCCTCCCCCTCTGGCAGCGGGTGGCCGTCGTGCTGCTGGAAGGCACAGCACTGCTGGATCGGGTGAGCGCCGACGGGGCAACGGGATGGCGGCGGGGCTTCGCCCTCCACCGTCGGCACCCCGAGATCGGCGCCCGCTGGGCTGAGGAAGCCGGTGCCTCCCCCCGAGCCGTCTGGCTGATCCGCCACCATCAGGAGAAGGCGCCGCCCAATGCAGACCTCGACCTGCTCCACCTGCTCTCCCTTCTCCAGTGGGCAGACAACCGGAATTGAGGTCCTATGAGCGAACGCACGCAGATCACGCTGGTTGGGTTGGGCTTTGTCGGCACCTCCATCGGCCTCGCGCTGAAGGCGCGGGACCCCTCCCTCTCCATCACCGGCCACGAGGTGGACCCGCTGCGGGCCCGCCAGGCCCGACGGCTGGGTGCTGTGGACCGAACCCGGATCAACCTGATCCGCGCCTGCGAGCAGGCCGATTTGGTGATCCTGGCCATCCCTCTCCTGGAAGTGCGGGACACGCTGGAGGCGATCGGCCCGGAGCTGAAGCCAGGGGCCATCGTCACCGACACGGCGAGCCTGAAGGTACCCGTGCTGGAGTGGGCGCGGCGGTGGCTCTCCCCCCAAGCCCACTATGTGGGCGGGGCGCCCCTCTTCAACCCCCGCCTCTCGCCCCTGGAGTGCAAGGGGGGGCCGGAGGCGGCCCGCGCCGACGCCTTCGAGGGGGGGCTCTACTGCATCACGCCGGACACCGGCACGACCCCGGAGGCTGTCGAACAACTTGCCGCCCTGGCCGAGATGCTGGGGGCGCGCCCCATCTTCCTGGATCCCCAGGAGCACGATGGGCTGCGGGCAGCCGTGGAAGCGCTGCCGATGCTCTTGGGCACCGTCCTGCTCCGCACCGCCCTCGACTCCCCCGGCTGGCGCGAGGCCCGCAAAGTGGCAGGACCCGCCTTCCTCCAGGCCACCGCCCCCGTCGTCGGTCAGGCCCGCTCCCAGGCCGCCCTGCTCCGGCTGAACCGGGAGAACCTGCTGCGCCAGTTGAACGCTTGGCTGGAGACGCTGGAGGGGCTGCGAGCGATGCTCCTGGCCGAGGAGGAAGCGCCGCTGGAAGCGCTCTTCACCGAACTGGTGGAGGCGCGGGACGCCTGGATGCACGATCGCCAGCGAGGGACGTGGGAGGAACAAAGGCGTGAGGACCTCCCCCCTTCTGGTGGCTTCCTCAAGCGCCTCTTCGGCTTCAGCGACCGCCGGCCTCCTCCCCGCTCACGCTAGGCCGGATCCTCCCGCGCCTTGGATTTCTCTTCCGTAACTGTTCACCCTCCCGCAGGTTAGGCGCGTTTCCGACGCGAAACCGTGCTTCAAATAGTCCATCGGGGCTGAAAGCCCCCTCGACCGGTGACCTGCGGGAGGGTAGGCTGAATAGATATTTCCTTCCAGACCCCGGAAGTCTGGAGAGCCAGAACGGTCAAACCACAGACCAGGAGCCAAGCGATGCCCCCAACGCCTTACCGTATCCTGATGATCGCGCCGACCTCCTTCTTCGCCGATTACGGCTGCCACGTGCGCATCCTGGAGGAGGCCCGCGTCCTCCAGAAGCTGGGCCACCAGGTCACCATCGTCACCTACTACAAGGGGCGCAACCTGCCCGACCTACGCATCCTGCGCACCCGTCCGGTCCCCTGGCGGGCCGAGTACGAGGTCGGCTCCTCCCGCCACAAGATCGCCTTCGACCTGCTCCTCTCCTGGAAAGCGCTGACCCTCGTCCTGCGGGAGCGGTTTGACCTCATCCACGCCCACCTGCACGAAGGGGCGCTCATCGGCGGCGTCTTGAGTCGGCTGCGCCGCCTCCCCCTCATCTTCGACTTCCAGGGGAGTCTGACGGGGGAGATGGTGGACCACAACTTCCTGAACCCCCACGGCCCCTGGTACCGCCCCGCCCGCTGGCTGGAGCGGCGGATTGACCACCTGCCCGACGCGATCCTGACCAGCTCCCACCACGCGGCGGGTCTCCTCGTCCACGACTTCGGCGTTCCCTCCTACCGGATCCAGCCCCTCCCCGACGCCGTGAACCTGAGCTTCTTCCGACCGGGGGGAGGGCGCTCGCCGGCGGAGATCGCCGCCCACCGGGCGCGGCTGGGCATCCCTCCGGACCGGCCCGTCGTCGGCTATTTGGGGTTGCTGGCCGAGTACCAGGGGACGGGGAAGCTCCTGGAGGCGGCGGCGGAGCTCCGCCGCCGGGGGGCGAAGGCCCACTTTCTGATCATGGGCTACCCGGCTGTGGAACTCTACCGTCAGCGGGCCAGGGCGATGGGGCTGGAGGGATGGGTAACCTTCACCGGCAAGGTTCCCTACGAGCAGGCCCCGGCCCACCTGGCCCTGGCCGACATCGCCGTCGCCCCCAAGCTCTCGGCCACCGAGGGGAGCGGCAAGATCCTCAACTACATGGCGATGGCCCTGCCCACCGTCGCCTTCGACACGCCGGTCAGCCGGGAGTACCTAGGGTCCCTGGGTGTCTACGCCGAGGCGGGCAACCCCATCGCCCTGGCCGATGCCATCGCCGGCCTGCTGAAGGACCGGGAGGGAGCCGTCCGCTTGGGCGAGCGCCTCCGACGGCGGGCTGCCGAGCAGTTCTCGTGGGATCAGGCCGGTCGGCGCATTGTCGCCATCTACGATGCGCTGCTCCGCCCTGTCG
>WFUY01000235.1 GCA_015484715.1 Thermoflexales bacterium
CGGTGAAGGTGTCGAAGGCCAAGCGCACCCGACCCAGCCCCCGCGACTTGCCAAACCCCATCGGCACCAGGCCGTCGCTCAGGTCCAGCAGGGCGGCGGCCAACAGACCCAACTGGCCGAGGGTAAAGTTGCGCAGGGTGATCACCCCCTGGAACGTGGCTTCGGTGAGGACTTCGAGCTCAAAAGGCCCTTGGGCTACGGCGCCGGTGATGCGGTCAATGGCGACACCGTAACGGCGCTCTAGGCGGGGCTCCCCTTTGACGTAGAGGTCGCCTACCCGCACCCGGCCCGCCAAGGCCGTGTTACCGAAGATGCGGCACGCATAGCAAGACCCGTTATAGGCTTCGGGGCCGTCAATCTTCGTCCCGTCCTTGCCGGCGAAGCAAGCCTTCCCCGGGCCGTTCCCCCGCGTTTGGGTGGGATTGCAAGCGAGGTCCTCTTCCACCGAGCGCAGCAGCCGTTCGGCATAGCTTCGGATCACCCCTCGGAGGGAGGAACCCGGTATGTACACCTCCGGCTCGTGCCCCGTCCTTTTGGTACGCACGAAGTTCATATCCGGCACGGTGGGGTCGAGGGCAGAGGTCCCCTCTCCACCCGCCTTGATGAGCAGAGGAGAACGGGGCTGGAGGGAAAGCCGAAAGATCACCTCGTTGTAGAACTTACCGTGCATCATACGCCTCCGTTCAACAGTTCATCCATCAGCGATTCCATCCAACCGTCGGCGGTGGCCTCCAGCACCGAGGGCATCGTACCTTCCAGCAGATAAGCCCGCAGAGCAGCCCGATCCGACGCTTCCACAAGCCGAAGGTCTACATTCTCCAAGGTCACCCGCCCCAATCCACGCCCTTTGAACCCGCCTAGGTGGATGTGGCCTCGCTGCATCTCCAGGAGGCCCAGCCAAAGCAATCCTCGCTCAACCGAGTCCAGATTGTCGGCGACGATGCTCAGGCGAAAGCGAACCCCGGTCGGCATGGCCTCGAAGTCGTACTTGTGGATGACGGTCTCCTTCTCCCGATCTATGGCGACGCCGTCGCGTATCTCAACGAAGGAGGCCGCCTCGATCGCTATCAAGGGCAGGTCGGCGATGCGCACCCGTGAGGCCAGCCGAGCGTTGCCGAAGACGCGGCACACCCGGCACGAACGGGTCCAGATTTGCTCGGCTTTCCCTCGCTCATTGGCCTCCCTCTCTTCCCCACCGGTCCGCTCCGGGATGCACGTCTCGACGCCGACCATGCACGCCCCACGTCCGTTGCCCGCCTGGGGTTCCAGCGTCCGCACGATCCGCTCGATGTGGCTGCGCAGCACGCCCCGCAAGGAGGAGCCAGGGATGAAAGGGTGACCTCGGGCGTCTTTGAGGACCGGCAGGTCCGTCGCCGTCGGCATGGAGGCCTCACCCCCGGCGCCCACCCGCAGCCCCGTCTCGGCCACCAGGTCGGCCGTGATCTCCCATCGGCTTTCAAACGTATCCCAGTAACCCATCGCGGCCTCCTATAGCTGAATGCTGTCCAGGTACTTGATGCCTACCAGAGCCCGGCGAAAGTAGCCCAGGTACAGCCGGACTCCCTCCATCGTCCGGTCCTCCCCAAGCTGCTGTTGAATCTCCCGCAGGTCGGCTACCATCGCCTCGGCCAGCACCTGCCCATCCAAGGAACGGCTCCAAAAGCCCGGCTGCTTCCTCTCCCGCTCGCGGGCCGCCTGGTAGCGCAGCCAGTTGACGAAGAGCCGCAGGGATGAAGCATCTTGGGCCACCTCAATGGCCTTGGACGCTTGGGTTTTCCCCTGGTCCGACTCTTGCCAGTTGCTCCGCTTCAGCCGCTGCACCAGGCTCTCGGCCTTCCGAACCAGCCAGTCGTGGTCTATTGCCTGTCCGGTCATTGATCACCTCCAGAGCGATTCATCTGATCGAACGTCTCGTGGAAGGGGTCGCAGGCGACCACCTCTCCCCATCCCTCGGCCCGGCGCTCGCCCAAGCCCTCTTCCTCCACCTCCCGCAGGAAGGCGATCACCGGTTCCCGCTCCGCTGCGGGGGCTCGGAAGGCGAGGACAGAGCCGGCGGTGATGACGGGCACGATCGGCTTGGGCAGCCCCCAGGCCGCCGACCAGCCCGTCCAAGGCTCCTGTTCCACCACCGATGCGGGTAGCATCTCCAACCCGGTCGGCACGGTGGAGGCGTAGGCCGCCAAGACCTCTTGAGTTGCCCTGGTCGTCGGCCTCCCCAGGCCGTCGTACAGCAACAGGGGAGACCGCAAGGTCAATGCGAAGTACAGGTGCTTGGGATCCACCGGCTGCCCATCGGGGCCCCGAGGCTGGAACCTCTCCAACCGCTGCTCCAGGGAGGGGAAGGCCGTCTGCCCCTCCACCCAGTGCAAGCGCACCCTCCCCATCCCTCGGGCGCGGGCCGAACCGATGCGCAGGGAATAGCGATTCCCATCACCGGCCGGGAGGTACCGGCGGAGGAGCTCCCGGAGGTCAGCCCACTGCTCTTCGCTCAACGTCCAGTAGCCGACGAAGGAGAGGGGCAGCTCTGCGTATTCCCCCTCCGAGGGTGTTGGGCCATCGCCGGCAAAGCCGGGCACCAGCGCCTCCAGCGTGTAGAGAATCCGTTCCTCCGCCGTTTCGGTGAGGCGGTTGAGCCCCACCCGCACGAAGGCCCGGGGATGGACCTTGACCCCTCGGTAGGTCGAAGGATCACCGGCCTCTTGCCGGAGGGCGAATCCTCGCATTCGGTCTAGGCGCTTCTTACAGGTGGGACATAGGCCCTGGGAGGCGTTCCTGCCACCGGCCACGCGGCGGAGACGGCCCAGCAACTGGTCAAAGACGCCATGCCTACCGTCGCTCCGAAACCCCCGGTGCGCCTTGCAACTCATAGCCGTGAGGGGCAGGGGGAAAGCCTCGCAATCCTCAGCCCGATCTCCCGTCAAGCGCACAGGGTAGAGGAAACCGAAGCGGGCGGGCGACTCGCCCAGGAAGACGCGCCGGAACGGCTCGGGCGGAGGGGATTCCCGGACGGCGTAGCCGCTGTGCCGCCATAGACCCAGCGGGGCCAAGATGGCCTTGGCCAAGGTTCCCCGTAGGACGCTTCCCGCGATAAACAGGCGGCTGCTCTGCACGTTCCCCGTCGGCAGCCCATCCCCCAGCAGGAGAGGGCCTTGAGCCTCTAGGATCACCCTAACTCGTAGCATCGGCGATCACCTCCCCCAGCAGCTCCTTGGGATCCTGGAGCACCCATTGGCCGTCCGCCTCACTCCAACGGGCCAGGTTCTCGACCGACAGCCGGACCCTTCCCAGTCCTCGCGCCTTGTCCCCGCCCAGGTGGCGCACCATAGACAGGGC
>WFUY01000236.1 GCA_015484715.1 Thermoflexales bacterium
CCCCATCTCGGCGTAGGCCAGCCCCAGCTCATGGTGGGCAGGGGCGTAGTCGGGGTTGACCCGGATCGCTTCCTGCCACTCGGCGATGGCCTCCTCCGTCTGGCCCAGGTCGTTGTAGACCACCCCCAGGTTGTAGTGGGCGAGGTAGTGATCGGGGTTGAGCCGGATCGCCTCCTGCCATTCGGCGATGGCCTCCTCCGTCCGGCCCAGGTTGGCGTAAGCGGTGCCCAGGTTGGCGTGGACGTTGGCGTCCTCCGGTGCCAGTTCCAGGGCCTTCTCCAGCTCGGCGAGGGCTTCTTCGTATTGCCCTTGATCGAGGAGCGCGACCCCTCGCTCGAGGAGCTCCTGGGCCGAAGGCGTTGGAGTGGCCGGAGGCGAAGTCGGCTCCTCGGCGACGGGCGTGGATACGCCGGGGGAGCCGGCGGCGTCCGCCATCCAGGAGAAGGTGCTGCTCATACTGCTTCCCTTCTTGGAGAAGGACCCGGAGCACTCGATGGACCGATGGCCCTCGGCATCACCCAGCGACTCCCCATCCACCAGCACCTCGCAGGTGACGGTGCCGCTGCCCGACGGGTTGACGGCAACGACCCGGAAGGAGAAGCTGCTCCCCACCGCGATCGTCGCCTCCCAGGGAAGGCTGACCGTGTCCTTCCCAACGCTGCCATCGGCCTTGGTGTATTCGACGTCGGCCTTGGACGCGGTACCGCCGACCCGGTAGGTGAGCTCCGTGCGGCCTCCGCCGCAGCCGGCCAGGATCAGCACCACGACCAGGGCGAACAACCCAACAACGATCCTCAGAGATTTCCCCCCACTCCGCAGCGCTTCCATCGTTCCTTCCTCCGGCGATCTCTGCTAGTGAATCTTGGCCTCCAGCTTGCGGGCGTAGCCCAGCGCCACGTCCTCGGCGGTTGACTCCTGGGGACCCATCACCATAAGCATCGCGATGACGTTGGCCTTGCGGAAGGTGATCACGTAGACGTTGAGGCTCAAGGTGGACTCACTGCCCCCGATCATCACCGCCTCATCGCCCACATCGGGGGGGCTCAGCGACTCCATTGTCGCGCTGGGCACCTGCTCCTGAAACGCCTTCGCCAGGTCCCGGATGGTCCCCCCGGCCATCTCCTCCTTGGCCGAATCCACGGACTCGGTCGTGAAGATGATGCTCACCACGAGGTCGCCGATCCGCTCCGTCTCAAAGGTGCGCATATTGGCATCCCGGAGGTAAGGCGGGAGATCGGCCTCTTCCCCCTGCTTCATCGTTTCCATCGTCTCCTCGCCCGTCAGCGACCAATCGGAGCCCAAGTCGGCAGCCGAGAGGTTCATCGCTGCCGCGGCCGTCTCGATGATCGGCTCCGGGGTTGGCGTCGGCGTCGCCGGTTTCCCACCCCCGCAGGCGACGGTCGAGAAGAGCAAACAGACCACCAATAGGCTCAGAATCAGACGAGAGGGCTTCATAGCTACACCTCCTGACCACAACAACTACCGGACAAGTCCTTCTTACCGGGGCCTACACCCCCATCTGCTGCCCTCTGGTTTCCGGGCTCCAAGCTCCCCGTCTGGATTTGGATGAAGCGCAGCAGGTCTTCCAGCGATTGGAAGGCGACAGAGCGACCGCTGGTCACATGCTGCACGTATCCCCGCCAGAGAGGATGGCCACCGGGCCGCGTGAGGCCCGGCTCCCACCAAATGCGGACGATGAACGCATGGCGGTCACCGGAGGGAGAGGTCATCTACACACCCATCACCACAGGCCTCCTGGCAAGGGGGAACGACAGACAGCGGTTGGCCTCCGTTACACTCGAAGTGTATCACAGGGGTATCGTAGGGGTATCGTAAAAACGGGGAAACAAGCGGGGGGAAAAGAGCGGCAGGTCTGCGTCATTTGACATCCCTGTACTCTCACCCTATAATTCCCTGGAACAGATCTGGAAAAGCACGAGGGTGAAATGTACATCTCTGTTGCTGAAGCCCACCATCGCCTCTCCCACTGGCTGAAGCGGCTCGACGAAGGCCCCATCACCATCACCCGACGGGGCAAGCCTGTCGGCGTCCTCATCGCCCCGGAGGACTACGAAGCGCTGCGCCGGGTACGGGCATACTTGCAGATGCTTCGCCTTTCCCATGCACTCCGGGAAAGCGGCCTGACCGCAGAGGAACTGTTCCGGTCCTCACGGGAAGAGTTGGAGGCACGAAGATGATCGTAGACGCCAGTGTGATTCTCCGTGCTTTCTTCCCTGATGAGGAACAAGCCCAGGCGCAAGCTTTGATCCGGGATCACGTCTCTGGACGGGTACAATTGGTCGCCCCGACGCTGCTCCTTTACGAGGTGGCTAACGCAATCGTAGTTGCGGAACGGCGAGGGCGAATTGACCAAGAGATGGGAGAGGAGATTCTGGACGCACTGGAAGGATTAGGGATCGAGCGGATACCGGTGACAGGGCGGCAAATACTTCCTCTGGCGCGGGAGTTTGGCTGTTCGGCCTACGATGCTGCTTACCTGGCACTGGCTCAAGCGCGGGGGGAACCCTTGATCACTGGCGACCTGCGGTTGTACCGCGCCGCCCGTGACCGCGTGGACTGGGTACAGTACATCGGCGAGAGGGGGAACGAGGAAATACCCGCTTAGTCGGAGCGGCGGGGGGAGCCGTAGGTGCGGACGGTGTGCCCCTGGCGACGGAGGGCTGCCAGGTCGGCCCGGATGGTGCGGGGGGAGACCTCCAAAGCGCCGGCCAGATCGGCAACGGTGGGGAGCCCACCGGCCGCCTCCGCCTCGGCCAGCAGGCGCAGGAGACGATGCCGGCGCAACGCCACCCTCCCCCCCTGCTCCGCCACGGCCTCGTC
>WFUY01000237.1 GCA_015484715.1 Thermoflexales bacterium
CCTCGCCTTGAACCAGGGCGATTCGCGTCATTGTCATCCGACCCTCCGACTACTACGATCGCCGGACGACCGCCGACCGCCGACGGCGGACCACCGACTGAGGACTGAGGACTAAGGACTGAGGACTAAGGACTGAGGACTTCCCCTCAAAAATCCAACTTCCGATACCGCATCACCACGCTTTCCACCAGCCCCAGCCCCAGGAGCAGAGAGAGCAGGGCGCTGCGCCCGTAGCTGACGAAGGGGAGCGGAATGCCGGTCACCGGCAGCAGCCCCAGGTTCATCCCGATGTTGACCGTGGCTTGGAAGAAAATGAGGGTGGCGATCCCCACGGCGATGAGCCGGCCAAAGGTGTCCCGGGCCAGGAGCGCCGCCCGGCAGGCCCGATAGACGATGAAGGCCAGCAGGAGCATCAGCAGCGTCCCGCCCAGGAAGCCCATCTCCTCGCCGATGACGGAAAAGATGAAATCGGTGTGCCGCACCTTCAGAAAGTGGAGCTGGCTCTGGCTCCCCCGGGCGAACCCCTTCCCCAGCCACCCGCCGGAGCCGATGGCGATGCGGGCCTGGTCAATGTTGTACTGGGTATCGGGGTCGTTGATCAGCCCCAGGAACTGCAGGACCCGCTTGTGCTGGTAGGGCTCCAGTTGGGACCAGATGAGCGGGGTGGCCAGGGCGACGATGAGGAAGAGCAGCAGCAGGTGACGAAGCCGCATCCCGGCGGTGAAGGCCATCGCCAGCCAGATGACCAGGAGGACGATGGCAGTGCTCAGGTCCGGCTGCTGAAAGATGAGGAGGGCCGGCAGGGCGATGTAAGCCAAGGAGAGCAGCACCGTGCGCAAGCGCCCCATCCGAGCCTCCCGCCGGGCCAGGAAGTGGGCCAGGGCGATGATGATCATCAGCTTGGCGAACTCGGAGGGCTGGAAGGTGATCCCCCCGATGGAAACCCACCGTTTGGCCCCCAACTGCTCGTAGCCGAAGAGGCGGGTGAGGAGCAGGACCAGGTTGGCGGTGACGTAGATGGGCTTCTCCAGGCTGCCCAGAAGCTGGTAGTCGAGGGCGGCCAGGGCGACGATGCCCACCAGCCCCACGACGGCGAAGGTGGCCTGTTTCCAGACCAGGTCCTGCCGGTCCGGCGTGCCGATGTTGGCGCTGTAGATCATCGCCAGCCCGAAGAAGGTCACGGCCACCGTCGCGGCCAGCAGGCCGTAGTCGAAATGTCGCCAGAGGCGGCGTTGCCAGTGGGTGGGGTCTCCGGCAGCCATCAGGGACCTTGTCACCGGGCCTGGTGTTTCCTCGATCCGCCCAGCAGCGGGATGTCGGCGACCAGCCGGCTCTCCCGTCCGTCCTGGGTAAAGTGGACCTCGACGCCCTCCCGATCTATCTCCACGTGGCGGGAGATGACGGCGATGATCTCGTCCTTGATCTGCTCCAGCACGCCCGGCGAGATGTTGGCCCGGTCGTGGACGAGGACCAACTGAAGCCGCTGCTTGGCCACATCCCGGCTGGAGGGGCCACCCCGGAAGCGATCGAAGAAGCCCATTACACGCCTCCTTCCGTACCGCCACCAAAGGCCAGGCGTTTCAACCGTTGCAGGAATCCGCCGGAAGGCGTGAGGGACAGGAAGGGCACCTCTTCGCCCAGGAGCCGACGGGCGATGTTGCGAAAGGCTTGGCCGGCCGGCGAGCGACCGTTCAGCACCGCCGGCACACCCCGGTTGGTAGAGACCAGGATCGTCTCATCCTCGGGGACGATGCCGATCAGGGGGATGGCCAGGATCTCGACCACGTCGGCGGTGGTCAGCATATCTCCCCGCTGGACCATCTCCGGCTTGATCCGGTTGATAATCAGCCGTCCCGGCCCTTTGCCTTCGGCCTCGATGAGGCCGATGATCCGGTCTGCGTCACGCACGGCGGCCACTTCGGGGTTGGTGATGATGAGGACTTCGTCGGCAGGGGCCAGGGCGTTGCGGAACCCCCGCTCGATGCCGGCGGGAGAATCAATGAGGATGAAATCGAAGTGGGAGCGCAACTGGTCCGTCAGGCGCACCATATCGGTGGGGCTGACCGCTGTCTTATCCCGGGTCTGGGCAGCAGGGAGCAAGAAGAGGCCTGACAACCGCTTGTCGCGGATCAGCGCCTGGCGGAGCTTGCAGCGTCCCTCCACCACATCCACCAGGTCGTAGACGATGCGGTTCTCCAACCCCATCACCACGTCCAGATTGCGCAGGCCGATGTCGGCATCCACCGCCACCACCTGTTTGCCCAGTTGGGCCAGCGCTGCGCTCAGGTTGGCCACCGCCGTCGTCTTGCCCACGCCTCCCTTACCGGATGTCACCACAAGGATCCGAGCTGCCATATCCCCTACTCCTTGTCCCCTACGTCCGCTCAGGACGACGGGGGCTACCGCGCCGCTTTGCTGAACTCGTGATGGGCCCAGGGCGTCGCCACGATCTGCCCATCCTGGACCATCGCCATCTCGGGCTGGGGCTCCCGCCGCCGCTCCTCGGGGGAGCGGGTGATGTAGCTGCCGATGCGCAACTGGGTGGGAGCCAGGTCCAGGGCACAGACCACCGCCCGTTCATTCCCTCCGGCGCCCGCGTGTACCGTTCCCTGCAGCCGTCCCCAGACGATCACGTGCCCCCCGGCCACGATCTCCGCCCCCGGATTGACGTCGCCCAGGATGATAATGTGGCCGGGGTACTCGATGCGCTGCCCGGAGCGAAGCGTCCGCTGAATCACCAACCCAGTCTCCTGAACCGCCTCCTCGGGAGACGGAGGGAAGCGGGACCCGGAGGAAGCTGAGGAGATCTCCTGAGCCAACCCCAGGGCTCGGCTGGCCGTCACCGTCCCCTCATCCCGCCCGTGCAGGGCCAGGAGAAGCACGTCGTGGCGGACCAGGAGGTCGCGGACCTGCCGGATGGCCGCCTCGTCCAACGGACGGTCACCGACTTCCAGAATCACCCGGCCACCCTTAAAGAAAGCGGGGTTGGTGGTCAGGCGCTGCTCCAGCTCGGCCAACACCGCCGTCCAGGGGCCGGCCTCGGTCAGCGTGACGAGCAACCCTTCGCGGATGCCTTTGATGGTCACCGCTTCGGACATCGCTTTGCGACTCCTTCCAGACCGCACTTCATTATAGCACAGGATGGGCTTTTGGAAAAACGATCATCGGCCTCCCAACATTTGCCTCCCAGGGGAGATTCCGGTACACTTAAGGACGTGTCGCGTGGTACATGCCATGGCCCGTGATCGGCGGTTCGCAGTCGGTGGTCCGTGGAGTGTAAGGGAAGGAGGCAGAAAAGCTATGGCATCTCAACAAGCCCCTTGGCAGATCACCATCCCAAAGGTGAGCTCCGGCCCGGCCCGGGTGTGGCCGGCTGAACCTCGCCAGACAGCCCAGGTCCGCTTCGCCGACGGGCGGGTCTTCGAAGCCCCCGTCGGCACCCAACTGGAAGCCTACATCCGCGTGGCCTATCCGAATCCACCTGTCCCCATCATCGCCGCCATCATCAACCGGGAGCTGCGAGAACTGACCTATCACATCGTGACCGACGTGGAGGTGACGCCCATCACCCTGGCCGACTCCGATGGCGTGCGCATCTATCGCCGCTCCCTCTCCTTCTTGCTGATGGTCGCCATCCACGAACTCTTTCCCGAGGCCCGGGTCTTCGTGGATCACTCCGTCCCCTTCGGCGGCTACTTCTGCGAAGTCCAGGGCCACCCCCCCTTCACCGAGGAGGAACTGCGCCACATCGAGGCACGGATGCGGGAGATCGTGGCCGAGGATGCCCCCATCAGCAAGGAGCGAGTGCCTCTAGAGGAGGCGATCGCCCTCTTCGAGGAGCGGGGTGAGACGGAAAAGGTGCGGCTCCTGAAGCGGCGACAAAAAGCCTACCTAACCCTCTACAGCCTGCGGGGATTCCGCGATTACTTCCACGGCTACATGGTCCCTTCGGCTGGCTATCTGCGCTACTTCGCCCTGCAGCCTATGCCGCCGGGCTTCGTGCTCCGCTACCCGCGCCGAGACCAACCGACGGAACTGCTTCCCTACGTCGAGTACCCCCGCCTGACAGCCGTCTTTCGGGAGTACGGGAAGTGGCTACGGCTGCTCAACGTGACCAGCGTGGGCGAACTCAACCAGGCCATCGAGGATGGACGCATCCGGGAGATCATCCTGGTGGCTGAGGCGTTGCACAGCCAGCGCATCGCCGAGATCGCCGACCAGATCGCCCAGCGGCGGGGTGAGGTGCGGTTGGTCCTGATCGCCGGTCCCTCATCGTCGGGAAAGACCACTCTGACCAAGCGATTGGCCATCCAACTCCTGGCTCTGGGCATCCGCCCCTTCCCCCTGGAGATGGACAACTACTTCGTGGATCGGGAGCGGACACCCCGGGACGAGCACGGCGACTACGATTTCGAATCCCTGCAGGCGCTGGACGTGGACCTCTTCAACGAGCAACTGCTGGCCCTGATGGCCGGTGAGGAGGTCCAGCTCCCCCACTACAACTTCAGGACGGGACAGCGTGAACCCGGCCAGGTCGTCCGCCTCACCCCCGACCACATCATCCTGGTGGAGGGGATCCACGGCTTGAATCCGGCTTTGGTGCCCGGCGTGCCGCCGGAGCGGACCTTCCGCATCTACGTTTCGGCGTTGACCCAACTGAACCTGGACCGGCACAACCGCATCCCTACGACCGACACCCGCCTGCTGCGGCGAATCGTCCGGGACGCCACCTACCGAGGCTACTCGGCGATGGAGACCATCGGGCGTTGGGAAAGCGTGCGGCGGGGGGAGAAACGCAACATCTTCCCTTATCAGGAGCACGCCGACGTGATGTTTAACTCTGCCCTGGCCTACGAGCTGGCGGTGCTGAAACCGCTGGCCGAACCGTTGCTCCTCCAGGTGAAACCGGGAACCCGCCATTACATCGAGGCCAAGCGGCTGCTGGCCTTCCTGGAGTGGTTCGAGCCCTGCGGGACGGAGATGATCCCCGACAACTCCATCCTGCGGGAGTTCATCGGCGGCTCCATCTTGCGCGACTACTTCCCCAGCTCCACCCAATTGTGAAACGGATGTATCCATTCAGCCTGCCCTCCCGCAGGTCACCGGTCGAGGGCGCTTTCAGCCCCGATGGGCTATTGGAGGCACGATTTCGCGTCGGAAACGCGGCTAACCTGCGGGAGGGTGAACAGTTAAAACGGTTGACACTTCCTACTGACTATGCTACAATCCGACCAGAAAAGTCGGTTTTTTTTGGTCGGAGAGAGGTGACCGTGCAGCTCACCCGCAGTGCGGATTATGCCCTCCGGGCGGTGATAGACATCGCCATCCACCAGGATCGAGGGTATGTGCCCACCCACGAAGTGGCCCGACGCCAGGGCATTCCACCCGCTTTGCTGGCCAAACTCATCCCCGCCCTCGTCCGGGCTGGCCTTCTCATCAGCCAGCGGGGGGCTCGGGGAGGGCTCAAGCTGGCTCGTCCGGCGGCCGGGATTAGCATGCGGGAGGTCGTCGAGGCCATCGAAGGACCAATCGCGCTGAACCGCTGCACGGTGATCCCCACCCAGTGCGACCTGACCGACCGCTGTGCCCTCCACTCCGTCTGGGAGAAGGCACAGACCTACCTGGTCCACCTGCTGGAGACCACATCCCTGGCCGAACTGGCGCGGCAGCAGGAAGCGCTCAACCGGGAATAAGCTCACGAGATGACCGCCAGGCGATGGGCTCTCTTCATCGTGATCAACATCCTCGTCTCCGTGGCAGCGACGCTGACCACACTGACGCTGTGGGAGCGATGGCAGGCGGGGCCACCGACGCCAACACCCAGTCCGCCCACTCCGGTCGCATCGCTGCCGACGCTGACGAGACCACCGGAGCCCACCCTGCCACCACCGACGCCGACGCCGGTCATCTACATCGTTCAGCCGGGAGATACCCCCAGCACCATCGCCCAGGCCTTTGGCGTGGCAACGGTGGACCTCCTGGCCGTCAACGGTCTGACAGAGTTCGACCTGATCCATCCCGGTGACGTGCTGGTGATCCCCCTGACCCCAGCGGTCGGGGAGGCCGCCACTTCGATCCCGTCAACGGCCACCATCGCTCCCCCAACGCCTATACCATCGCCCTCCCCACCGCCGAGCCCGACTCCCAGCGGTCCCATTGAGGTCCGCATCGAGAAAGTGCTGGCCCCAGGAGAGCTGGCAGGGGAGACGGTGGTGATCGTCAATCGGGGCCGGCTGGTCAATCTGGAGGGATGGACCTTGAGCAGCGATGGGTCGGCCAGCTACACCTTCCCCTACCTGGTCCTGAACACCGGGGTGACCATC
>WFUY01000238.1 GCA_015484715.1 Thermoflexales bacterium
AGCGGTGTGGGCAGGTGGGGCAGCGAGAGGGGGTGCAGCCTGTTCAACCGAGCTTCCAGTTGTGCGATCTCCATCACACGCCTCGCTTGAGGGTAGATCGGGCGGGTGTCACCCCACCAGATCGGCCAGGGGCACCGGTCGGTCGTCGGGGACCGGTTGCAGCGTCACCTCCACCCCCCGTTGGGCCAACCGCTCCAACAGCGCGATCTCTTGGGGGGAGGCCGCGATGTTCCGCCACAGGGGACGGCGACCCGGCCCCATTCCGATGCCCCCCACGTTCAGCGCCGGGAAGGAGAAGCCCTGCTCGTAGAGGGCCACCGCCCCGGCCACCGAGCGGAGCAGGACCATCGTGCGATGGCCCCCATCCTCCGCCTCCTGCCGCAACAGGGGCACTGCGTCCTCTAGGCTGACGACCTGCACCTGGATGCCCGCTGGGGCCGCCAGGCGATAGACCTCTTGCATAAAGGGGTCGGCCGCCACCTCGTCATCCACCACGATGATCCGATCCAGGTTCCAGGCCCGGCACCAGACCGCCGTCACCTGGCCGTGGATGAGCCGGTCGTCCACCCGCACCAGGGCAACCATACGGAACGCCTCGCAGCGCCTGGCCCGCCGGGCCAGCTCAGGCCATCGTGACGAAGACGCGGTAGGTATCCTCCCGCAGCGCCGCCTCGAAAGCGGCCCGGACCTCCTCCAGGGGGTAGCGGGCGCTGATGAGGGGGTCCAGGTCCACCAGGCCGTGGGCGATGAGCTGGGCTGCCTCGAAGAAGTCCCGCTGGCTCTGGCTCATCGTCCCGGTCAGCACCACCTCCTTGTTGTGAAAAATGTTGGGGTCCAGTTCCACCTTGGTGCCCCGGGGGTGGATGCTGGAGTACATCAGGACGCGCCCGTTCTTGGCCGCAGCCTCGACGGCCGGCCCAACCACGGCGGCGTGGGGCACGCAGATGAAGGTCACGTCGGCCCCCCATCCGTCGGTCAGCGCCAGGACGCGCTCCCGATAGGCCTCTCGGCTGGGGTCAATGGCCGCCGTGGCCCCCATCGCCAGCGCCGCCGCCCGGCGGTCGGGGTTCGGCTCGCTGACGATGACGACGCCTCCCCGGGCCAGGGCCAGTTGCAGGTGCAGAACCCCCATCACGCCCATTCCGATGATGACGACCTTCTCGCCGGGGTGGATGCGGGCCCGTTTGATGCTGCGCAGGACGCAGGCCAAGGGTTCCGTCAACGCCACGTGCTCCGGCGGCACGCTGGGCGGCATTGGGAAGAGGTCGGTCACCTTGGCGATCAGGTACTCGCTCAGGCCGGCCGGTCCGGGGATACCGTACCGCAGGGGCAGGTCGAAGCCGTGTTCGCAGATGTTGTCGTACCCCCGTCGGCAGGCCTGGCACTGACCGCACCGGTTCAGCAGCGAGATGGCCACCCGATCGCCCGGGTGCAGGTCCAGGTAGGTGGAGCCGTTGATCGCTTCTACGCGACCGGTCACTTCGTGCCCTCCCAGCAAGGGGACGAAGGTCTCCTCGCCGGTGTAAGTCCGCTGCTCCCAGGTGCAGAGGGCACAGAGCTCCACCCGGATGAGGACCTCCCCCGGCTCCGGCTCCGGGACCTCCACCTCCCGGACGGTGAGTTGGCGGGGTCCCAACAGGACGACTTGACGCATACGGCTTGGGGACATAGAGCACCTCGACGTTCAGCGCATTGGTTTGAGCCATCAGAGGGCCGAGAAGCCCTGGGCACGCTCAAGGGGAAAGGTCCAGGCTGCGCTGGATCTCCTGCCGCACCTCGGGCACCGACTCCCGGCGAAGCGCGTCCCGCAGGGCCCGGCGGGCGGCCGGCGTGCCGATCCGTCCCAGCGCCCAGGCGACGTGCTCCCGGATCAGCGGCTCCGGATCGGCCAGGGCCCGAACGAGGGCGGGGACAGCGCTGGGATCCCCCCAGTTGCCGATGGCGACGGCCACGTTGCGCAGCAGCCCTCGGCGTCGGGGCCGCCAGAGCGGTGTGTTCCGAAAGCGGCGACGGAACGCCTCTTCGTCCAGGGTGATCAGGTCCAGCAGGGAGGGCGCGATCCGCTCCGGCGAGGTAGGAAAAAAAGCCCGCTCTCCGGTAGGGCGGGCGAAGCGGTTCCAGGGGCAGACCTCCTGACAGAGATCACAGCCGAAGATCCAGTTGCCCATCCGGGGCCGCAGGTCGCGAGGGATGCTCCCTTTATGCTCAATGGTCAGGTAGGAGATGCAGCGCCGGCTGTCCAGTTGGTAGGGTGCTGGGAAAGCACCGGTAGGGCAGGCGTTCAAACAGCGGCTGCAGGTGCCACAGCCGATCCCCGTCAGCGGACGGTCGTAGGGCAGCGTCGCATCCAGCAGGAGTTCGCCCAGGAAGAACCAGGAGCCCCGTCGGGGGTGGATGAGGCAGGTGTTCTTCCCGATGAAGCCCAGCCCCGCTTCGGCGGCGTAGTCCCGTTCCAGCACCGGGCCGGTGTCCACATAGGCCCGGTAGCGGATGGGACGGCCCAGCTCCTGGGCGATGGCGGTCGCCAGCCGCTCCAGCCGCTCCAACATCAGGTCGTGGTAGTCGGCCCCCCAGGCATACCGGGCGATGCGCCCCCGGGCGGGATCCTGGACCTGCTCGGGCGGGGGCTGGAGAGTAGCGTAGTTGAGGCCGACGACGACGATGGAGCAGGCGTCAGGCAGGATGCGGCGAGGATCGTCGCGGCGGACCACCCGGTCGGGGCGGGCCATGTAGGCCATCCCGGCGTGGTAGCCCTGGGCGAGCCAGCGGTGATAGGCTTCCCGGTGAGGCGCAGGCCGGGCCGGCGTGACGCCGACGAGGTCGAAGGCAACGTCCCGGAACCGCTGCACCAAGCTTTTCACTTCCAAGGACACCAGAATGCCCTCCAGCTTTCCCCTGCTCGCGGCGGGTCCGTGATGCCGCACCGGCCTTGAAAAGCCGGTGCTGGGGGAATCCGGCTAGATGCCGCACCGGCCTCGAAGAGCCGGTGCTGGGGGAATCCGGCCAGACGCCGCACCGGCCTCGAAGAGCCGGTGCTGGGGGAATCCGGCCAGACGCCGCACCGGCCTCGAAG
>WFUY01000239.1 GCA_015484715.1 Thermoflexales bacterium
GCGCCCGCCCCTGAGCATCCGGTCGCTTGGTCAAGTGGTCACTTGGTCACTTGGTCAAGTGGTCAGGTAGTCCCTTGCCCCTTGCCCCTCCCCCCACTTCCGGCTATAATTCCCCTTGCGAAAGGGGGGAACTATGACCGGTGAGCGTATTCTGGTGATCGAGGACGACACCGGTATCGCCAGCACCCTTCAGCGGGGGCTCGTCTACGAGGGGTATCGGGTCACCCTGGCCTACGATGGGCCCGAAGGGCTGGAAGCGGCTCGCGATTACCCGCCCGACCTGGTCATCCTCGATTGGATGCTGCCGGGTCTGGATGGGCTGGAGGTCTGTCGGCGGCTCCGGGCTGCCAGCAACGTCCCCATCCTGATGCTCACGGCCAAGGAGAGCGTCTCCGACCGGGTGGCCGGCCTCGACGCCGGCGCCGACGACTACCTGGTGAAGCCCTTCGCCTTCGACGAGCTGCTGGCCCGGATCCGGGCGCTGTTGCGTCGGGCGGGGCCGCCGGCGGCGGAGGTGCTCCACTTCGCCGACCTGGTCCTGGACACCGGCACCCGGCGGGCCCGGCGGGGGAAGCGGGTCATTGACCTCACGGCCAAGGAGTACGAACTGTTGGAGCTCTTCATGCGCCACCCCCGCCAGGTCCTCACCCGCGAGGTCATCTACGACCGGGTCTGGGGCTACGACTTCGGCGGCGAGAGCAACGTCATCGAGGTCTACATCCGTTACCTGCGGCGCAAGATGGAGGCAGCCGGCGAACCGCGCCTCATCCACACCGTGCGCGGTGTGGGCTATGTCCTGCGGGAGGAAGAGCCCATAACCTGAAGATGCCCATCCGCATTCGTCTCACCCTCTGGTATACCGGTGTTCTAGCAGCGATCCTCCTCCTCTTCGGCCTGGCAGTCTACGTCCTCCTCAGCCTGACCCTCAACAACCAGGTCAACCGGCGGCTGCACGAGACGGCTGAGGGGATCATCGGGGGAAGCCGGGTGCTTTCCTCGTTCTGGGATCAGCCGCGCCTGGAGATCCCTCAGTTGGACGCCTTCAGCGCTTCCACAATCTATGTCCAGGTCTGGGACGTCCACAAGCGGCTGGTGGCCCGCACCGACAACCTGCGCTCCCTGCGCACCTCCCTGGACGGTGAGGCCCTCCAGAGGGAAGAGCAGACCCTTCGCGACGTGCTCATTGGTCAGGCCCACCTGCGGGTGCTGACGACACCCCTCTATCAGGAGTCCGATGGCGTGCTGGTGGGCCACCTGCAGGTGGCCACCTCGCTGCGCACGCTGGACAACGCCCGCCGGGGGCTGTTGGTCATCCTGATCAGCGGCGGGCTCATCGGGATCATCCTGTCGGCGGTGTTGGGAGCACTCCTGGCCGAGCGGGCCCTGCGCCCCATTGACGACATCACCCAGACCGCCCTTCAGATCACCCGGGCCGACGACCTGAGCCGACGCATCCCCCAGGCCGACCCCTTCGACGAGGTGGGGCGGCTGGCCGGCGCCTTCAACGAGATGCTGGAGCGGCTGGAGCGTCTCTTCCGGGCCCAGCAGCGCTTCGTCGCCGACGTCTCCCACGAACTCCGCACCCCCCTGACCACCATTCGAGGCAACGTGGACCTGTTGCGCCGAATGGGCCAGGCCGACCCGGCCTGTCTGGATGCCATCCAGGCGGAGACGGAGCGAATGACCCGGCTGGTGGGGGACCTGCTCCTGCTGGCCCGGGCCGATGCCGGACAACTGCCCCTGGCCCAGGAGCCCGTCGAAGTGGATCTGCTGATGGCCGACCTGGCCCGCCAGGCCCAACTCCTGGCCCGGGAGCGGGTGAAGGTCTCGCTGACGGTGGACGGACCGGCCATCGTGCGGGGGGACGCCGACCGCCTCCGGCAGCTGTTGCTCAACCTGGTGGACAACGCCCTCAAGCACACGCCGCCCGGTGGGCGCATCTGGCTACGCCAGGCCCAGGCCGATGGCTGGGTGCGGCTGACGGTTTACGACACGGGCAAGGGGATCGCGCCAGAGGACCTGCCTCACATCTTCGACCGCTTCTACCGGGCCGACAAAGCCCGCTCCCGCTCCCACGGCGGGGCCGGCTTGGGCCTCTCCATCGCCCGCTGGATCGCCGAGGCCCACGGCGGGCGCATCGAAGTGCAGAGCGAACTGGATGTCGGCAGTGCTTTCCACGTCTGGCTGCCCCTGGAGGCCCCGGAGGAACGATGAACCCTCCCGCAGGTCACGCGGTACCTGTGGGCGGGCAACACAGGTAGCCAAGATGCGAATCATCCTGTACACCGGCAAGGGTGGCGTGGGGAAGACGAGCGTGGCGGCGGCGACGGCCCTCCGCTGCGCCGAGCAGGGCTGCCGCACCCTTGTCTTCAGCACCGACACGGCCCACAGTCTAGGCGACTCCTTCGACCTCCCCCTGGGGCCGGAGCCCCGTCCCGTGGCCGAGAACCTGTGGGCTCAGGAAGTGGACGTCCACTACTCCATCAAGAAGCACTGGGGAACCTTTCAAAAGTACATGGTGGGGCTTCTCTCCCAGGAGGGGATAGATGAGTTGGTCGCCGAAGAGGTGGCCATCATCCCCGGCCTAGACGAAGGGGCCAGCCTCCTCTGGCTGAACCAGTACGCCGACGAAGAGCGCTACGATGTGGTGATCATTGACGCCGCGCCGACGGCAGAGACCCTGCGCCTGCTCAGCCTTCCCGACGTGAGCCGTTGGTGGTTCGAGCGTCTCCTCCCAATGGTTGCAACAGGCCGGTTGCTGGCTCCCGTGGCCCGTTCCATCGTGGGCGAGGTCCCTGTCCCCGACGACGAGGCCCTAGAGGCGCTGGAGCACCTCTTTGCCCAGCTCAAGCGAGTCCACACCCTGCTGACCGATCCCTCCCAGGCCACCGTCCGGCTGGTCATCAACGCCGAGAAGATGGTCATCAAAGAGGCTCAGCGGACCTACACCTACCTCAACCTCTACGGCTACGCCACCGATGCCGTCATCTGCAACCGGCTTATCCCCGACGAGGTCTCCGATCCCTACTTCGCCGCCTGGAAGACGATCCAGGCAGCTCACTTCGCCCTCATTGAAGAGTGCTTTGCCCCCCTGCCCGTCCTGACGGCTCCCCTCTTCCAGCAGGAGATCGTGGGCTTGGAGATGTTGCGCCTCCTGGCCGATGCCCTCTTCGGCGACGAGGATCCCTCACGCATCTTCTTCGAGGGCTGGGCGCACCGTATCGTGCCCATCGAGGGAGGATATGAACTGCAGATCCGCCTTCCCTTCACCGAGAAAGGGGCGATCCAACTCCTGCGGGATGAGGACGAGTTGACCATCACGGTGGGCAACCAGCGGCGCAACTTCATCCTCCCCCGCGCCCTGTGGGACCTGGACACCGGTTCGGCCCGCTTCGAGGAAGGCGTCCTGCGCGTCACCTTCCTCCAGCCAGCGTGAGAGACCCATTGTGAAAGCCGGGGCCTCATCCCTCCGTTACCGCTATCGGCGTATCCTCACCTTCTTCCTTCGGGCGATCCTAACGCTCCTCTGGTGGGACCTGCTGGTCCGACGCATGCTGGGCGCACGCCTGGTCAACCGGCTGGCCCGCGACCGCTACCGGCGCATCGCCCGTCAGTTTCGGACGCTGGCCGTCGAGATGGGGGGCGTCCTCATCAAGTTGGGCCAGTTCCTCAGCGTCCACGTGGAGTTGCTCCCGACCGAAGTGACCCAGGAACTGGCCGGCCTTCAGGACGAGGTGCCGGCCGAGGCCTTCGCCGAGATCCGGGTCATCCTGGAGGAGGACCTTCAAGCCCCCCTGGCGCAGCGCTTTCGCCTCTTCGAGGAGCGAGCCCACGCCGCCGCCTCCCTGGGACAGGTCCATCGGGCCTGCCTGCCCAACGGGGCGGAGGTGATGGTCAAGGTTCAGCGCCCCCGGATTCGGGAGATGGTGGAGACGGACCTGGCGGCCCTGCGCACCGTCATCGGCTGGCTGCAACGCTACCCACCCATCCGA
>WFUY01000240.1 GCA_015484715.1 Thermoflexales bacterium
CAAGGTCACGGGCTTCACCACAGCCGAGGGGGAGGTCAACCTCACCGATGCCTCCATCATCGTCTCCGGTGGGCGGGGCGTGGGCGGCCCCGAGGGCTTCCAGGTGATCCGGGAACTGGCTGAGGTGCTGGGCGGGGCCGTAGGCGCTTCTCGGGCTGCCGTGGACGCCGGCTGGATCCCCTACGCCCACCAAGTGGGCCAGACGGGCAAGACGGTCAGCCCGGACCTCTACAT
Source organism: Thermoflexales bacterium (assembly GCA_015484715.1). Classification (GTDB taxonomy): domain Bacteria; phylum Chloroflexota; class Anaerolineae; order S140-20; family S140-20; genus S140-20. Next base: position 235 of record WFUY01000240.1, read on the forward strand.
CGCCTGCGGCATCTCCGGGGCCATCCAGCACCAGGCGGGGATGCGCACCAGCAAGGTGATCGTGGCCATCAACAAGGACCCCGACGCGCCCATCTTCAAGCTGGCCCACTACGGCATCGTCGGCGACCTCTTCCAGGTGGTGCCGGCGCTGACCAAAGCCTTCAAGGAGCGGCTGGGCTGAGGTCGAGCGCTCCTCTCAAGACGACAGAGGTGCGACGCACGCCTGACGCGCGTCGCACCTTTTTTCGGCGGGTTGCTGTCAACGGATGCTGTCAACGGATTCGGAGAGCGGATTGAACGGAAAGGGGGTGCTCTCCCATCCGCTCAATCCGTTCCCAAATCCGCTGACAGCTATCCGTTCCCAGGCGGGTTACTGTCAACGGATGATGAAGTGCTAGGCCGGCTCCGGGATCTCTTCTTCCACGGTCTCCATCCGCTGCCCCTGCAGGTAGGCGTCTATGGCCTCAGCCGCCCGTACACCGTCGGCCAGGGCGGTCACCACCAGGTCGGGACCACGAATGTTGTCGCCCCCGGCGAAGACCCCCTCGCGACTGGTCCGTCCCGTCTCCTCGTCGGCCACGATGAGCCCCCACTTGCGCGTCTTCAGCCCCGGCGTCGTCTCCCCGATGAGGGGATCGGGCCAGTAGCCCAGGGCCAGGACCACCGTGTCCACCTCCAGGATGAACTCGGAGCCGGTGATAGGGATAGGGCGCCGGCGGCCCGAAGCATCAGGCTCCCCTAGCTCCATCCGCACGCACTCCATCGCCACCAGGCGGCCCTCCTCGTCGCCGATGAAGCGGGTAGGGGCCGTCAAGTACTCGAACTGCACTCCCTCCTCCCGCGCGTGGAGGCGCTCTTCAGGGATCGCCGGCATCTCCGCCTCGGTCCGGCGGTAGAGGACCGTCACCTCCTCGGCTCCCAGACGCATCGCGGTCCGGGCGCAATCCATCGCCGTGTCCCCACCACCGATGATAGCCACCCGCCGTCCGACGGCGGGCCTGGCCCGCATCTTCCGAGGCAGCAGGTCCGGAGGCGTGTTGGCCCGCACCAGGAAGGGGGTGGCGTGGTAGACGCCCTCCAGGTCCTCGCCGGGGACGTTGAGATGGGCATCCACCCCGGCCCCAGTCCCCAGGAAGACGGCGTCGAAGCCCTCCCGATCCAGCAGGTCGTCCACCGTCAGGGCCTCGCCGATCCGGATGTTGGTCACAAAGGTGACCCCCAACTCCTGCAACCACTCGATTTTCCAGCGCACGATGGCTTTAGAGAGCTTGAAGCTGGGCAGACCGTAGGTTAGCAGCCCACCGGGATAAGGCCAGGCATCGTAGACGACGACGTCATGACCGGCGATAGTCAGTCGCTCGGCCACGGCCAGGCCGGCCGGCCCTGCCCCAACCACGGCGACCCGTTTGCCCGTGGGCGGGGCCTTCCTGGGCAGGGGTACGCCCACCATCTCCCGCTGATAGTCGGCCACGAAGCGCTCCAGCGGGGTGATGGCCACAGGCTCGCCCCGCTTGCCCACCACACAGGCTTCACGGCAGAGGGGTTCCACCGGGCAGACCCGACCGCAGATCTCAGGCATCGGGTTGGTCGAACGGAAGAGCTCAGCCGCTTCGATGAAGTTTCCGTGTTCGATCTCCCAGAGCGCCTGAGGGATCGGGTTGTCCAGAGGACAAGCCCTGACGCAGGGGGCCGGGTCAGGGCAGTGGATGCAACGCTCCGCTTCAGCCCGGGCAGCCTCCGGGGAGTAGCCCGGCGAGATCTCCAGGAAGTCGTGGATGCGCTCCGCCGGATCCCGCTCGGGAAGGGGCTGGTGAGGAAGTTTCATCCGGGCCTTGCGGTCAATTTTCACCTGGCTCATCGCGTTTCCTCCTGCTCTCCGCTGCTATAGACGTTGGAACCGGTTCTGACGATGTAGGGCCTGTCTCCTACAGGCCCTGAGATGGCAAAACGCCGGGCACGTCGGGCACTGCACCCAAGGGGACGACCCTCTACTGGGTGGCCCTCGAACGTGCCCGGCACCCGAACGTCTATTATACCCCTCTCCTCCCTTTTTCACCAGTCCTGAGCGAAAGCAGCCCCTGTCCAACTGCGGACAGGGGCTGCTACGGAGAGGAGGGTCACGCGGGGACGAGGATCGCCTCTTCGGCCTCCGGTTCTGGGGGAGAGGGTCGCATCAGGTAGTCGTGGATCGCCTCGGCAGCCCGCATACCGGCCGCCATTGCCGTCACGACCAGGTCGGGGCCATGGACGTTGTCGCCCCCGGCGAAGATCTCCTCGCGACTGGTCCGCCCCGTCTCCTCGTCGGCTACGATGAGCCCCCACTTGCGTGTCTTCAGCCCCGGTGTCGTCTCGCCGATGAGGGGATCGGGCCAGAAGCCCAGGGCCAGCACGACGGTATCCACCTCCCGGGTGAACTCGGAGCCGGCGATGGGGATGGGGCGTCGGCGGCCCGACTCATCGGGTTCGCCCAACTCCATCCGCACGCACTCCATCGCCACCAGACGGCCCGCTTCGTCGCCGATGAATCGGACGGGTGCGGTGAGGAACTCGAAGCGAACGCCTTCCTCGATGGCCAAAGCCCGCTCGTAGGGGTTGCCGGGCATCTCTGCCTCGGTCCGCCGGTAGACGATGGTCACCTCTTCGGCACCCAGTCGGATCGCCGTGCGGGCGCAGTCCATCGCCGTGTCCCCGCCGCCGATGACCGCCACCCGTCGGCCCACCTGGGGGCGCTCCTGTTTCTCCGGCGGCAGAAAATCGGGGGAAAGGTTGGCCCGCATTAGGAAATCCAGAGATTGGTAGACGCCCTCCAAGTCCATCCCCTCCCAGCGGGGTGTGGCGCTCACCTCAGCCCCTGTGCCCAGGAAGACGGCGTCGAAGCCCTCCCGGTCGAGAAGATCATCCACGGTCAAGTCCTCACCGATGCGGATGTTGTAGATGAAGGTCACACCCAGCCGCTCCAGCCACTCGGCTTTCCACATCACCAGCTCCTTGGGGAGCTTAAAACTGGGGATGCCGTAGACCAGGAGCCCGCCCGGCCTGGGCATAGCCTCGTAGACGACGACCTGGTGTCCCTTCACGGTGAGGCGCTCGGCGACGGTCAGGCCCGCCGGTCCCGCCCCCACGACGGCCACCCGCTTGCCGGTGGGGGGCGCTTTCTCCGGCAGGGGGACGCCTACCGTCTTCCGCTGGTAGTCGGCCACAAAGGCCTCCAGCTTGGAGG
>WFUY01000241.1 GCA_015484715.1 Thermoflexales bacterium
ACATCGAGCGGGCGCTAAGCCATTGTCACCGGGTTGTCATCCTGAACCGGGGCAAGGTCGCCTACCAGGCCCCCCGGAGCGAGATAGACCCTCAAGCTTTCCTCGGTGTGTATGAGCGGGTGGTATCGGGGTGACCGCCCGTCGGCAAGGCTCCGCCATCCAGCTTGAGGAATTCCCAGAAAGGCGGCACCAGGATGCAGATCACCGTCGCCGACAACGCTCAACACCCGAACAATCGGAATGTGCGGGCCAAGGTCCGGCAACAACTTCAAATCCTTCGCGACATGGGTCTCGTGGAGCATTTGGGACCATCACGCTGGCGAAAGACGACTTGGAGCGAGCGTCTTTGAATTTCCTCCGCAGCCTCCTCGCCATCCTAACCAAAGATGTGATCACCGAGCTGCGCACCCGAGAGATGCTCAGCTCGATGCTCGTCTTCGCCTTGCTGACGGTGCTGATCTTCAGCTTCGCCCTGGACCTGCGGGCAGCCACGGCCCAACAGACGGCCCCCGGCGTCCTCTGGGTCACCGTGGCCTTCGCCGGGAGCCTGGGCCTCAGCCGCTCGATGGCCCAGGAAGAGCAGAACCGCTGTTTCGACGGGATGTTGCTGGCCCCGATGGACCGCAGCACCATCTACCTGGGCAAGGCCATCGGCAACTTCTTCTTCATCACCCTGGTGGAAGCGGTTGTCCTGCCCGTCTTCGCCGTCCTCTTCAACCTGCCCGTCTTCCGGGCCGGCGTGCTGCTGACCCTGCTCCTGGGAACGGCCGGCTACGCCGGGGTAGGCACCCTCTTCGCCACCATGGCCGTCAACACCCGAGCCCGCGAGGTGATGCTGCCCATCCTGCTCCTGCCTGCCGCCGTCCCCGTGCTGATGGCCGCCGTCCGGGCCACTGGCGGCTTTCTGGAAGCCCTGCCTATCGCTGATGTGGCCTACTGGCTCCGTCTGCTCGTTGTCTACGACGTCATCATCGTCACGGTCAGCACGATGCTCTTCGACTTCGTCGTGGAAGAGTAACCCACACGTCCCACGCAACACGCACCCCAGGAGGGAACCGTGTCACGCTCAAGGAACTGGGAACCCCTGCTCGCTGGCCTGGCGGCCCTGATGGTCGCCCTGGCCCTGTTGATGGTCTTCCTCTACGCGCCGCGCGAGAGGACGATGGGAGATGTGCAGCGCATCTTCTACTTCCACGTCTCCGCCGCCTGGGTCGGCTTCTTCGCCTTCTTCGTCACGATGTTGGCCAGTATCGCCTACCTGATCCGCCGGGAGCGGCGCTGGGATGTCCTGGCCCTCTCCTCGGCCGAAGTGGGCACCCTCTTCATTACGATGGTGCTGATCACCGGCTCCCTGTGGGCCCGGCCCGTCTGGAACACCTGGTGGACCTGGGAGCCCCGTCTGACCATCAGTGCCATCCAGTGGTTGATCTACTTGGCCTATTTCATGCTGCGCGGTGCGATGGAAGAGCCCGGTCGGCGCGCCCGCTTCGCCGCCGTTTATGGAATCATCGCCTTCATCACCGTCCCCCTCAGCTTTATGGCCATCCGCTGGTGGCGGACCATCCATCCGGACATCCTGAATCCCAACGCGCCGGGAGCTCAAGGTGGCTTCTCGATCACCCCTCGGATGCTGCACACGCTGCTCTTCTCCATCGCGACCTTCACCGTCCTGTACCTGGTCCTGCTGCGGGCACGGATCCGCCTGGAGAAGATGAGCGATCGGGTGGCCTACCTGCGCCAACGTCTTCTGATCCGCTGAGCCGGCCTGACCGCCTTGTCGGATGGACAGACCACCGATGGACGGATGCCCACCGGTGCTGCAGAAGGCAACCGGGGACTTCTTTGCCCTCACCCGCATCCCAACGATGTAACCTTGTCGCCTTTTCTGCATCTAAAAGAAGTAAGGTTGGCAAGGATGCCGCGTCTAAATTCCAGAGCGTGGCAACGATGCCGGCCTGCAACGCAAGGAGGATAACCCCATGGGAACCCTTGGATACCTGGTCGTCGCCTATCTGATCTTCTGGGGATTCACCTTCTTCTACGTCTTCAGCTTGATCCAACGCCAGAAGAACCTGGAGAAAGAGCTGCGGATGTTGGAGAGCCTGGTCGAGGAGGAAAAGTCGTAGGATGTTCAGGTCGGCGGGGCCTTCCTTCACGGACCTCTCCTGGCTGAAGCGGATCATCCTGGCGATGGCAGCGGTGGCTTTCATCCTCATCGTTGTGGCCCTGCTCTTCGGCCGGCCAGTTCCTTCCGAAACGCAGGGGGGCCCCTCAGCCGATCTGGGCGATGCCAGCTTCGTCGCCTTGACCATCTTGGCCTTTATCGCCGGCGTGCTCAGCTTCACCTCCCCCTGCACGCTGCCCATTTTGCCGGCCTATTTCGCCTTCACCTTTCAGTCGGACCGCCGGCGAATCGCCCTGATGACGACCGCTTTCTTCGTCGGGCTGGCCCTGGTCTTCACCCTCCTGGGCGCTTCGGCCTCCTTCATCGGCAGCTTTCTGCGCCAGCACCTACAGACCCTGACGATGCTCAGCGGCGCGGTGATCATCCTCCTGGGCCTGATGACGTTGCTGGATATGGGCTTCAGCGGCCCCAACTTCGCTACCAATCCCTCAGCTACCTTGGGGGGGTCCTTCCTCTTCGGCCTGACCTTCGGCTTCGCCCTCACCCCTTGCGTTGGTCCTATCCTAGCCTCCATCCTGGCCCTGGCCGCCTCGGCCCAAACGGTCCTGCAGGGCACCGTATTGCTCTTCATCTATGCTCTGGGGCTGGGTCTGCCCTTGATGCTGGTCTCCACCTTCTTCGGGGATCAACCTCGCACCAGCCTCTTCTGGCGCATCCTGCGGGGCAAAGGCTGGGTCGTCCGCCTGGGACGTCGGGAGCTCCTGCTGCACACAACCAACATCGTCAGCGGTCTGCTCTTCATCGGGCTAGGGGTGCTGATGGTGCAGGGCCGGACGGTGCAGTCACTCCTGCCCAACAGCGCCCAGCAGTGGCTTGTGGATCTACAGTTCTGGGTCATCAGCCTGGAGGAGCGGGTGATCGCTTTCTTCGGAGGGTAAGCAGATGGGAGAGGCGAAGCAGCACAAGGCCACCCGATCATCGCACCGGAAGCGGACAAGCGTGCAGCCCAACGGACGCGCCGGTTCCCGTCGGATGCTCCTGGTCCTGGGAGCCCTTGCCTTCTTCCTAGCGACGGGAGGAGTATACCTGATCCTGGGAAGCAGCAGTGCCACCGAAGTCTCCCCAACAAAGGCCCCGAACGAGGTTGCCCCTTCGACAGGATCGGTGAAGGTGGGAAATCCGGCCCCAGACTTTGCGCTGCCTTCCCTGGATGGGAAGACGGTCCGCCTGTCGGACCTGCGGGGTCAGGTCGTCTTGATCAACTTCTGGGCCACCTGGTGCCCCCCCTGCCGGATGGAGATGCCCGCCATCCAGGATGCCTATGAGGCCAACCATCAGAAAGGGTTCACCGTCCTGGCCGTCAGCGTGGCCGAACCGGCCAGCAGTGTGCGCAGCTTCGTCCAGGAGTTCGGTCTGACCTTCACCCCGCTGCTGGATAGCAAGGGTGAGGTATCATCACGTTACCAGGCGATGGGGCTGCCCACCAGCATTTTCGTGGATCGGGAGGGCATTATCCGAGCCATCCACGTAGGGGCGATGACCCCGGCTCAGATCAACGACTACCTGGCGGAAGTCTTGACGCCGTAGCGCCCTGGTCAGGTGGGAAGCGTCCCCTTTCTCCCCTGAACAGCCTTTGCCCGACAACCGGGCAATCTCCCCACGGCCTCGAAAGAGGCCAAAGGCGGAGGTTGCCCATGTGTTCTTTCCCCATTTTTGTGGTATACTTTCCATACTCACGTTGACCACCGCCCTCGCCTTTCCAAGGAGATCCCCTTGGCAAAGACACCGTTGAAGGAGATGAGCTTCTTCATAAGCGATTTCGATGACCTGATACAGCTTCTGGAGGCCAATCCCGACCTGCGGGCGCGACTCCTGCGAGCATTATTCCCGGAGGTCTTTCTCAACCTGCCCCGTGCGCTTGAGGCCCTGGCCGAGGCTCAGCGGCAGACCGAGGAGGCGTTAGAACGGCTTGCGAAGCGGGTGGAGCAAGGCTTCGCCGAAGCCGCTGAAGAGCGCCGGCGGGGCTTCGCCGAAGCTGCCGAGGAGCGCAAGCGGATCTGGGAAGAGATGGCCCGGCAGTTCGCCGAGGCCGCTGAGGAGCGCAAGCGAATCTGGGAAGAGATGGAGCGGCGCTTCACCGAGGCTGCCGAGGAACGTCGGCGGGGCTTCG
>WFUY01000242.1 GCA_015484715.1 Thermoflexales bacterium
CCTCTCCGGAGCCCGAGGAGAGCCCGTCACCGACGCCAACGGCCCCTAAGCGTTCCGTTGCGCCGACGCCTACGCCCTCTGCCACCCGGATTCCCGATCCCCCCCTCGCCAGAGGGAAGCTCTCCCTGTGGTCCCTGCCGGCCTTGATCCTCCTGCTTGGTGGTGCGATCCTGATGCATCGGAAGATAAGGCGGTGAGAGGGAGAGAGGCCCAACGCCCTCCGGGGCCGCCTTCCAAACCCCAGAAACCGGGATCAAAGCGCCGATAAGCCCGGAGCCTCACCAGCCTCCTTGCCTCTTCAAGAATCCTGGAGTACAATTCTGGAGGTGGTCGCTTGGTCAGGTGGTCCGTGTCCCTTGCTCTCTGTCCCTTGTCCCTCAGTCGGCGGTCGGTGGTCGGCAGTTGGGACCTTTGACCGTTACTTTGCACAGGACTGGTGATGAGCATTGAATTCTTCTTCCGCCTGGTTGGGATGGTCGTGATGGCCATTCTGGGATGGCAGGTCGGCATCACGCTCTCAGGGGGAAGTACAGAAGCGGAGATCCGATACGTGCTGGTGCTCTCCCTGGCCGGTGCCGCCCTGGGCCTGCTCCTCACGCCTTGGGTGACGACCCGTCCCTTCCGGGCGATCCGTCAGCAACTGCGCCAACTGCCGGCGCAGCAACTGGTCGCCGCAACCCTCGGCCTGATCGTCGGTCTGATCATCGCCGCTCTGCTCGCCTTCCCCATCTCCCTGCTCCCCCCTCCCTTTGGTCAGGTGCTCCCCTTCCTAGGCGCACTGTGCTTTGCCTACCTGGGCAGCGCGGTGATGGTGATGCGCCAGAAGGACATCTTCGCCGTCTTCAGCGGGCGCTGGTCGGCGCGGGAGCGCGGGCTCGGCAGCCCTTCAGACAGCCGCCCCATCCTGCTGGATACCAGCGTGATCATAGATGGGCGCATCGCCGACATCGCTCAGACCGGCTTTATCTCCGGGGAATTGCTGGTTCCCCGCTTCGTGCTCAACGAGCTCCAGTACATCGCCGACTCTCCTGACCGGCTGCGGCGCAACCGAGGCCGACGCGGCATGGAAGTCCTGCGTATCCTGCAGGAGGATGCCCCTATCCCAGTCCGCATCACCGATATGGACATCGAAGGCACCCGCCAAGTGGACGACAAACTCATCCTATTGGCCAAGCGGCTCCACTGCCCCATTATGACCAACGACTACAACTTGAACCGGGTGGCGGAACTGCAAGGGGTGCAAGTGATGAACATCAATGAGCTGGCTAATGCCGTGCGAGCCATCTATCTCCCCGGTGAGACCCTGGAGATCGAGGTCATCCAGGAAGGCAAGGAGATCGGGCAGGGGGTCGGCTATCTGGACGATGGGACGATGGTGGTGGTGGAGAGCGGTCGGGACTACATCGGCAAAACCATCCCGGTGATCGTCACCAAAGTTCTGCAAACGGCCGCCGGGCGGATGATCTTCGCCCGGCCTCACCTGGACAGCAGCCCCCAAAGATGAGCTTTCGGGAGGAAGCCTCCATGAGCCTGCAGGTCTACAACTACCTCACCCGGAAAAAGGAGCCCTTCGTCCCCCTGCACGAGGGAGAGGTGCGGATTTACGTCTGTGGCCCCACCGTCTACGACCACGCCCACCTGGGCCACGCCAAGACCTACATCTCCTTCGACGTGATCGTGCGCTACCTGCGCTTCAAGGGCTACCGGGTGAAGTACGTCCAGAACATCACCGATGTCGGTCACCTCCTGGAGACCGGTGAGGATCGCATCCTGAAGGGCGCCCGGCGGGAGCGGATGGACCCGATGGAGCTGGTGGAGATCTACACCCGTAGCTACTTCGAGGATATGGATGCGCTGGGCGTCGTGCGCCCCAACATCTCCCCCCGGGCCAGTTGCCACATCCCCGAGCAGATCGAGATGATCCGCGTCCTGCTGGAGAAGGGATACGCCTACGAAGTGGACGGCAACGTCTACTTCTCCGTGGAGAAGTTCCCCGAGTACGGCAAGCTCTCAGGGCGAAAGGTCGAGGAACAGGAGCCGGGAGCCCGGGTGGCCGTGCGGGAGGAGAAACGCCATCCCGCCGACTTCGCCCTCTGGAAGCGGGCCGAGCCGGAGCACATCCTCCGCTGGCCCAGCCCCTGGGGATGGGGGTACCCGGGCTGGCACATCGAGTGCTCGGTGATGGCCACCAAGTACCTGGGGGAGACCTTTGACATCCACGGCGGCGGCGTGGACAACATCTTCCCCCACAACGACTGCGAGATCGCCCAGGCCGAGGCGGCGACGGGCAAGCCCTTCGCCCGCTACTGGCTGTTGACCGGCTCGCTGACGGTCAACGGGGTGAAGATGAGCAAGAGCCTGGGTAACTTCCTGACCATCAAAGATGCCCTGAAGCTCTACAGCCCCTACACCCTTCGCTTCTTCATCCTCTCCAGCCACTACCGCAGCCCCGTTGACTTCAGCCGGGACGCGCTGGTGGCGGCGCGGCGGGGCGTGGAGCGGTTGCACAACACGGTGCGCCTGCTGCGGACCCGCCTGGAAGCGACGATGCCCTCGGGGACGGCGGACCTCTCGTACATGACCGACTTAGATTCCCACCGGGAGCGCTTCCTGGAAGCGATGGACGATGACTTCAACACGGCAGGAGCCCTGGCCGCCCTCTTCGAGCTGAACAAGGAAGTCAACCAGCTCCTCAGTTCCGGCCAGCCCCTCAGCCGGGGCACCCTGGCCGCCATTGACCAACTCTACCGGGAGCTGGGGGGCAAAGTGTTGGGCATCATCCCTGACGATCTGGGACCCACCAGGGAGAAACGGGGCTTGGAGAGCAACCTAATCCAACTGCTGGTGGACCTGCGCAACGAGTACCGCCAGGCGAAAGAGTGGGACAAGGCGGATATGATTCGGGACCGCCTTCTGGTGCTGGGCGTCGCCCTGGAGGACCGCCCGGACGGCACGACCTGGCGGTACGTGGAGGATGAAGACTGAGCCGTTCCGACAGGATGGGTCTCCCCGGCTATGAGCACATCTATGGCCGCCAGGCAGTACGGGAGGTGCTGCGGGCCGGCCGCCGTCGGGTCCACCGCCTCCTCCTCGCCCAGGGCGTCCGGGTCAAGGGTGGGGTGGAGGAGATCCTGAGGCTGGCCGAGCGGCAGGCGATCCCGGTGCAGCCCGTTCCCCGCCGAGAACTGGACCGGATCCACCCAGGACACCAGGGGGTTGCCCTTGAGGCAACCCCCTATCCCTATGTGGACCTGGATGCCATCCTGCGCCGGCCGGCGCAGCGCGGCGAGGTGCCGTTGTTGCTGCTCCTGGACTGTCTGCAAGATCCCCAGAACTTCGGCTCCCTGCTGCGCACGGCCGAGGCGACCGGTGTCCACGGCGTCATCATCCCCCAGCGGCACGCGGTGGGGGTGACGCCGACCGTGGTCAACACGTCGTCCGGAGCCGTGGAGCACCTGCTGGTCGCCCGCGTGGTCAACCTGGCCCGCACGATGGCTCGCCTCCGGGAGGCGGGGATCTGGCTGGCGGGGCTGGAGAACCTCCCCCAGGCCCACGACTACACCCAGGTGGACCTGACCGTCCCCCTGGGTGTGGTCGTGGGCAGCGAGGGGAAGGGGCTGCGGCGTCTGGTCCGGGAGCGGTGCGACCTCCTGCTCCGGCTCCCGATGCGAGGGCGCATCAACTCCCTGAACGCTGCCGTCGCCGGCTCCATCGTGCTCTACGAAGTGCTCCGGCAGCGGGAGGGATGATCCCTCACGCACGCTGCTCCGACGAGTCGTCCTTCTCCTTCTCTGCCTTCTCGGCCAGGGCCGCCCTCAGCTCTTCCGACAGAGGGGTATCCCCGATGGCCGGCCGGCCGGTGATCCGCTCGTACCAGAGGGGATGGTGCAGCCGGGCCCATCCCTTGGTCACCCAGCCGGCGAAGATCGCCTGCAGGGTGCCCGGGTTCGCCCCCGTGCTCAGGTAGATGTGGGAAAGCACGCCCGAGATGCCGAAGAAGGCCGCCAGATCGTGGACGACGATGGCGACGAAGACCAGGTCGTTGGGCAGGGACTTCCTGAAGAAGAGGATGATCCCGGTGACCAGGAGGGTGAGGCCGCCGATGACGACGGTCCAGAAGTAGACCTTCTGTCCCGCATTGAAGCGGTCGGCCGGCACCGGTTCGTGCCCGCCCAGGTAGCCGCCCAGCTTGCGCAGCCACTCTCGGTCGCTGGGGACCAGCACCGCGTCGCGCCACCAGAGGACGAACATCAGGAGCACGCCTGCGCCGAAGACGAAGCCCAGCCAGCCGTGCCAGGCGCGGGGGGTGACGGTGCTGTTGAAGATCAACTGCAACCACCGCCCGCCGTTAAAGGCGAAGGCCAAGCCCGTGAGCGCCAGGAAGAGGAAAGTTATCAGGACCACCAGGTGGACTAAGCGCTCGAACCAGTTGAACCGCTCGATCCGCTCGTAGTCATCCCCTCGGGGGTCCATAGGCCGGCCGCCGAAGTCGTGGGGTCCGTAGCGGGTGAAGTGGAGCGTGGTGGCGAAGAAGACGAGCATAATCAGCCCGCCGATCCAGGGGCGCACCAACGGACAGTGGACGGCGCAGAGGGTGTAGCTGAAGTCGCTCACCCCGATGGTCCAGCGCACCGGCTCGACGACCGGATTGCCCGTCTCGTCGAAGGGGTCCACGATGTGGGTCCGCTGGAAGAACTCCCCCTGGAAGCCGTGGCAGTCCACGCACCCACCGGCTCCCAGCGCCTCCTCGGCCGGCGCGACGTTGTGGCTGATGGAGAAGGCTTCGCTGACACACTCCGGCGCAGGATGGCCGGTCAGGGTGCCGTCGGGACCGAACTCCCACAGCTTGTCCCCCTTGACGAAGACGGGATGCACCTGGGTGAAGCGGGCGTTGCCGGCCAGCGTCTGCTCCAGGGCCCGCAGCCCGGCTGTGATCTCCTCGGGCCGGTTCACCTCGGGGAAGCCATCCCCGTTGTCATCGGTGACCTGGTCCTTGTACTGCTCCCAGGCTGCCGCCAGCTCCCGCGCGAAGAGGGGGTAGACGACTCCATCGGCATCCCGGTTCCCCCACCAGATGCCGAAGATGGGGTTGACGGGGTGGATCTGACCATCGAAGAACTCGTAGGCCGGATACCAATCGGCCGGCTGTCCCCACTTCTCCGCCTCGCCGATGATGTCCCAGTGGAGGCTGCCGTAGGTGGAATCAAAGTACTCCCCCGCCGCCCGGTGCTTCTGGGGGATGTGGCAGGTCTCGCAGGCGATGGTCTCCAGATGCGAGGGTGGGATGTTCAAGTGCTGCGGGATGGAAGCCCCCAGATAGCCGGTGGTGTGGCAATCCTCGCAGGTGCGCATCGTGTTGTCCAAGTCGTCGCGCACCGTCTCGATGGTGGTATGCCCCTTGGCGAAGTTGTGGGCCAGGTCGCCCGGGTGACAGTCCACACAGTGGATGCCTTGCTGGTTGTGGACATCGGGGTTGATGGGATCGTCCCAACTGAAGCCCCGCTTCTTCATATCGGCCGGCCCATGGCACTGCATACAGTTGGCGTCCGCAGGGCGGTAGTTGATGGACAGCACGACTTTGCCGTCCTCGTTGAAGAGACGCCGATTGTAAACCACCGTAGGGGTCTCCCCAGTGAGCTGTTTGGTCTCAGGGTTGAAGATGCGCCCCTTGACCACGCCCAGCCGACCGGCCGCCGTCGCAGCCCACTTCAGGTTCCAGCTCTTGAGCTGACCGATCCGTCCCTTCCAGTCGTACTCGGGTGAATGGCAGATCAGGCAGTCGGCTTCCAACACGCCGCTCTTGTCCCAGTGGCTGCCGATGTAGTCCCCGTCCAAGGAGTCCCGCAGCGCCGGATTGGCAGCCAGCGTCACGTCATAACGCTTGCCCTCGCGGTCGTGCTCCAGGGGGCCGCCACCCGGGTGGCAGCCGGCGCAGGGAGGCAAGTTGGGCGGTGCTGTGGTCACCCACTGCCAGACGGTGATGTCTATCTCGTCGGGGCTCTCGTTGTGCTTTTTCGCCAACTGGCGAAAGGAGGGCGGTCAGTACTTCCCGAACATGCCGTCGGAGAGTACCCACGGCCGTTCGGGGTCAAAGTGATCGTTGATGACATCCGCGCCCTGCTGGAAGTGGTATCCCAGCGTAATGGTGGCGTAGTCGTGGCATCCCTCGGCCCCGCAGGTTTGGCGGGGGCTGTAGGGCTGATCCGCGTTCTCGCCGGTTAGCGGATTGATCACCTCACCGGTCTCGGTGCGCAGGAAGAAGGGGGGATGCTGCTTGGGGACGACCTGGGCCGGAGGGGCTTCTACCGGTCCGGCCAACACTCCCGTGCTCCAGAGGAGTCCGGCAGCCAGCACCAGGGCCATCGCTGCTAGGACTCCCCCTATCCCTCTGAGGAGATCGTGGACTCTCATAACTCTCCCTCCTTAATCGAATCAAGGAGCTCAAAAGTAGCGAGGGGATACACATCTATCATCATATGCGTTTGGAGGGAGAGAGCTAGTGATAAACGTCACATTCAGGAAACGCGCTTTGTCATTCTCAACATTTATAAGATGAATGGTTGCTCATTCCTCCTGCTTATACCCCGAGTTCGTTGCGCCATCGGCCCAGCAGGATGCAGGCATTCTGGCCGCCGAAGCCGAAGGAGTTGGAGAGGGTCACGTCTACCCGGGCTTCACGGGCTCGATTGGGCACATAGTCCAGATCGCACTGGGGATCCGGCGTCTCGTAGTTGGCCGTGGGATGGATGCGCTGGTCGCGCAAGGTCAGCACGCAGACCACCGCCTCGAAGGCGCCGGCCGCGCCCAGCATGTGACCGGTCATAGACTTGGTGGCGCTGACGGGGATGTCGTAGGCCCGCTCGCCCAGGGCCATCTTGATCGCCTCGGTCTCCACGATGTCGCCCAGAGGCGTGGAGGTGGCGTGGGCGTTGATGTAGTCCACATCTTCGGGGCCCAGCCCGGCCGAGGCCAGGGCCCGCTGCATGGCCAGGGCTTGCCAGCGGGCGGTGGGTGCGGTGATGTGGTTGGCGTCCGACGTCCCCGCCCATCCCAGCACCTCGGCATAGATGCGGGCGCTTCGGGCCAGGGCGTGGTCCAGCCGTTCCAGGATGAGCACGGCTGCCCCCTCTCCCGGCACCATCCCGTCCCGATCCGCGTCGAAGGGACGACAGGCCCGCTCTGGCGCGTCGTTGCGCTTGGAGAGCACGCCCGTGGCGGTATAGCTGGCGATGGCGATCTCGCTGTCGCAGGCCTCAGCACCACCGGCCAGGACCACGTCCACGTCTCCTCGCAAGATCGCCTCAGCCGCCTCACCCAGGGCCTGGGTGCCGGAGGCGCAGGCGGTGACGATGGTGGCGTTGTAGCCGGTCAGGCCGAAGGTGCGGGCCACATGGTAGGCAGCGATGTTGGGCCAGACGGCGGTGAAGGTGATGGGCGAGATACGCTGGCCGCCCAACAAGCGCCGCATAGCCCGCTCCGTCTCGATGATCCCGCCACCGATGGCCGTCCCCAAGATCACCCCCACCCGGGTGCGATCCTCATCCTCCAACCTCAGCCCGGCATCCTGCACCGCCATCGTTGCGGCGGCGACGGCGAACTGGCTGGACTCCGTCATCCGGCGGGCTTCCTTGCGGCTGATGTAGGCCAAGGGGTCGAAACCTCGGATCTCCCCGACGACTCGGTTAGGGTAGCGCTCGATGTTGGGGATGTGCTCGGCCAAGCGGGTGCCGGAGCGCCCGGCCAGCAGCGCCTGCCAGCTCTCCTCGGCCGTCAACCCCACGGGGGAGATGGCTCCCACCCCGGTGATGACGACCCGGCGAGAGGGCGGGCGTTCCCAGGATGGAGCCGGCCGGCCCAGGGGGCGGCCGCAAGCCAAACAGTAGCGGGCTTCGTCGGGGTTCGCGGTACGACAGGTGGCGCAGCGTTGGGTCATCGCTTGTCCCCCTTTCTACGTAGACGGACGCTCCTAGCAGGCAGGATTGTACTTCAGGCTCCCCGAAGAGGCAAGGTCTTCACCGGGCAAGGGATCGTGAAAAAGTTCGATCCTCGTAACGGTTCACCCTCCCGCAGGTTAGGCGCGTTTCCGACGCGAAACCGTGCTTCAAATAGCCCATCGGGGCTGAAAGCACCCTCGACCGGTGACCTGTGGGAGAGTAGGTTGATAGATACCCCGGAAAAATGACGTTCATCCCTTGACAGCGAGGTGGGTCGTGACGTATAATGGACCTGTCTGACATCCGACAAGTTGGGAGCGCCAGCGTGAAACCGATAGCCTCTTTGAGGCGGGACCCCCGTCCGCTCTACCTTCGGATTGAAGAAGCCCTGAACGACCTCCTGGCTCAGATGGAGGCCGGCGAACAACTCCCCTCTGAGCCCAAGCTGGCCCGCCAACTGGGTGTCTCCCGTTCCACATTGCGGGAGGCCCTGCGCTCGTTTGAAGAACGCGGGCTGGTGATCCGCAAGCAGGGCATCGGCACCTTTGTCAACACCCCGCGTCCCCTCATCCCCAGTGGCCTGGAGACGCTGGAGAGCGTGGATGTGCTGGCCCGCCGTATGGGACTGCAATGCGAGACGGAGGACCTGGTCATCGAACGGGTTCCCGCC
The DNA here is from genome assembly GCA_015484715.1 of Thermoflexales bacterium. Taxonomy (GTDB): domain Bacteria; phylum Chloroflexota; class Anaerolineae; order S140-20; family S140-20; genus S140-20. The sequence goes on from WFUY01000242.1 coordinate 8,605, forward strand.
AGCACCGAGGCGGCCCGGGCGCTGGGCTTGTCTCCCGGCAGCAGCCTGATCCAGGTCGCCCGCCTCAAGACGACGGACGGGGTGCCGGTGGCCTACATAGTGGACAACGTGCCGACGACGCTGGTTAGCCTGGAGGCCCTGCAGGCCGACTTCGAGGGCTCGGTGCTGGACTACTTGCGCACCCACGCCACACCGCCTCCTGCCTACGCCCGGGCCAACATCATCCCCACGCGGGCCGGCCCCCTGAGCACCGTCCTGCGGGTGCGCCCTGATGCCGTCCTCCTGCTCCTGGAAGAGGTGCTTTACGGCCAGGACCACACCCCGATGGACTATTCCCGGAACTACTTCGTCCCTTCCTACTTCCGCTTCCATGTAG
>WFUY01000243.1 GCA_015484715.1 Thermoflexales bacterium
CACGGTTTCGCGTCGGAAACGCGCCTAACCTGCGGGAGGGTGAACAGTTAGTCCTTGTGCCCTTTCGGTCTCAAATCGGGTCACGGCCCCGTCGTCGGCGTGACCGGAACCGTCGGCGTGATGATCGTTGGGGTCACGGGCAGCGTCCCCGTCAGCGTGGGCGTTGGGGTCACCGGAGGCTCCGGCAGCAGCTCCACCTGGATGGAGGCGGGCAGGATGCTGACCACGGTGAGCCCCTCCGGCACGACCGGCTGGGGTTCCAGTTGGTGCGTGCCGGTCACCAGCCCGCTCAGGTCGAGCACCAGCCGGATCATATCGGGCGTCAGCGTCTCCAGCCGGGGCTGGGGCCCCGACAGGATCAGGTCCACGGACTGGGGGGAGAGCACCGGCACCAGGCCAGGGGTGAGCCCCTGCACCGTGGGCTTCACCGTCAGCCGTTTGCTCGCCTGCAGGGCTTCTACCCGGATCTGCACCTGGACCGAGGGCTCGCTGGGGACGACGACGGTGACGTTGGGAGGGACGTCCAGGGCCACCCGCTCCACGATGTCGTCGCTGGCCCCTTCCACCGTGACGGTCAGGGTCTCCAGGAAGCCGGGCAACTGGTCAATCAGCCCCGGCGCGGCGAAGACGGTCACCAACTGGGGCTCGGTGGAGACCTGGCTGATCCAGTATCCCGGTGCTGGGTCTCCCTCCAAGCGCACCTTGACGGCCAGGTCCCGGTAGTTCCCCAACTGCTCCACGGGAACGGAGACGTGGACTCGCTCCGGGCTGAGGGTGACGCCGCTCACCGGCTTGCCCTCGGCGTCCCGCAGCAGGACGGTGAGGGTCTGCTCCACGCTGCTCCGCGTCCCCCGCAGCGAGACCTGGACCAACGCCGTCTTCACCCGGTCCACCTGGGAGGCTGGCCCCCGGATGGTGACGGCGTCGGGGGAGACGACGGGCCGTTGGGCTGTGTAGCCCAAGGCCGGCTCGCCGATGAGGCGGACGGTGACGGTCAGCGTCCGCGTCCGCTCCTCGTCCACCTGGAGCACCACCTGGGCAGGGCTGACGCTGATCAGCTTGGCCGGGATCTCGGGCGGGAGTTCCGCCTGCACGGGCAGCGCATGGGTGCCCGGCGTCAGCCCATCAGCGTCCACCCAGGCCCGGATCGTCGCCGGCTCGACGGTTCGCAGCACGGACTCCGGCGCCCGCAGGCGTACCTGGACCGTCTCTGTGCTCTGATCCAAGATGCGCATCGGTTCCGGCAGGTTGGTCACCTGGAGGGGAACTTGAAGAAAGGTGCGCTCGCGGACGGGATCGGCCTCCATCGCGGCCACGATCCAGACGATGGTGGCCAGGATCAGCGAGAGGACGATCAGGCCGAAGTTCTGCGCTAACCAACGGATCATCGCTGTTGCTCTCCTGGAGCAGGTTGGCGCGGGGTGCTCACCGACGAATGTTCGAGGGGGAAGGGGAAGGGCCGGCGGAAGAGCCGCCGTCCTGCCCGTTCCAGTTGAGACTGGTAGAAGGCCCGCAGCACCGTGCGCAGGCGGGTCGCATCCAGCCGATGGATGATCCGCCCGTTGTGGGCGATGGAGATGGTGCCCCGCTCTTCGGAGACGATGATGGCGATGGCGTCGGTCTCTTCGGTGACGCCGATGCCGGCCCGATGGCGCAGACCCAACTGCCGGTCGGCCAGAAAGGCGGTGGTCAGTGGGAGGACGCAGGCGGCGGCCAGGATGCGTCCGTGCCGCACGATCACGGCTCCATCGTGCAACGGCGTATGGGGGTCGAAGATGGTCAAGAGCAACTCCACGGAGCAGTCGGCGTTGAGCATCACCCCGGTGTCGGCGTACTCCTGGAGCCCTGTCTCCCGTTCCAGGACGATCAGCGCCCCGTGACGGCGTTCGACCAGCCGCTGGCAGGCTCGGGCGACGGTCTCGATGAGCCGTTCAATCCGCTCCACCTCGCCGGGAGCGCGGTTGAAGAGGGTGCCGGCCCGTCCCACCCGCTCCAGGGCCCGGCGCAGTTCGGGCTGGAAGATGACGGGGATGGCCACCAGGAGGGCCGGCACCGCTTTGCGCAGCAGCCAGCTAAAGGCCAGCAACCGGAGCCAACTGCTCAGCAGGCCCACGGCGATGCCCAGGACGAGCATCCCTCGCAACAGGGAGACGGCCGGCGTCCCCCGCACCAAGTAGAGCAGCCCGAAGAAGATCGCCGCCACCAACAGGATGTCGAAGAGACTTAGCCAGTTCAGCTTCTGAAGGGTCCACCACAGTTCGGTCATCGTTTGGAAAGGTGAAGGCGTGAAACGTAAGGTGTGAAACGTAAGGCGTGAAACGTAGGGCGTGAAACGTAAGGTGTGAAACGTAAGGCGTGAAACGTAAGAGATGGGGTTACGAGCTCATCAGTTGGCCCAGGAGTTGCCGGTAGGCTTCGACGTTCTCCGGGTTCAGGGCGATGATCGCACGGATGGTGACGATGGCCTCCTGGATTCGGCCCGCCTCAAGCTGGAGCTCCCCCAGGGCGTCCAACTGCTCGATCGCTTTCTCCCGCATCCCGCTCTCCAGATAGGCCCGGGCCAACCGCTTGCGCAGGTCCTGGTCATCCGGGTGGTTCTCGACGGCCTCCTCCAGCACCGCGTGGATCTTCTGCGTCTTGCCCTGGGCCCGGTAGGCGGCCAGCAAGGTGTCCAACTGGCTCAGAGCGTCCTGTCGCCGTCCCAGGCGGGTGTAGAGGGTCATCAGGCGCAGGCGGGCCTTCTCATCCTCCGGGTCCAACTGGCAGATCTGCTGATAGACCTTCACGGCCTGACGCCAGTCAATGAGCTGCATGTCAATGTCGCCCAGCCGATGCAGGATCCTGACCTTCCACGCCTTCTCGTTGGGGGAACGGGAGGCCAGTTGCAGGGCTTCCTGGTAGGTGCTGCGAGCCCTTTCCATCTGGGCCAGCTCGAAGTAGGTGTTGGCCAGGGCCAGGTACTCCTCCAGAGCCTGCTCCACTTCGCCGTGGCTGACCAGCAGCTCGATCAGGCGGGTCCGCACGTCCAGGTCCATCGGCGCGATCTCCAGGACCTGGCGGTAGAGGCGCATCGCCTGATGGACCTCCCCCCGAACGCTGTAGGTGTCCGCGATGGCCAGGTACTTGGCAACGGCCCGCTCCAGTTCGTTCTCCTGAAGGAAGATGTTGGCCAGGTAGAGGTGGAGGGGCAGGTAGTCCGGGGCTTGCTGGATGGCCCAGAAACATTCCTCTTTGGCGGTGTAGAGCATGCCCTGCTGCTGGTACTGGCGGATGAGGGCCAGGGACTCCAAGACCTGCTCGGGGTTGGGGACGGCCAGGATTTCGGCCAGGCTGACCAGGCGGCCGTCCTCGGCCACGCTATCCAGTTGGCGACGTGCCTTCTGGGCCTTCCGCTCCCACCCTTTGCCACTCAGGAACTCGACCAGGGCGTTGATGAACTGGATGATGGTCTCCTCGTCCTTGGCCGTGTAGCTGGCCGTCAGGCCATCGTAGACCTGGAGCAGTTCCTCGGCCTGTTCCGGGCGCACGGTGGAGAGGTCCACCAGCTTGAGGACTTCGAGGAAGTACTTCAGGGCCTCGCCGATCCGCCCTTGGGCTCGGAGGCACTCTCCCAGGGCGAAGTAGCTGCCCATGGCATACTCCGGGTGCTGGACGGCGAGGTTGAACTGCTCCACCGCCTCGTCGAAGCGCAGAGCTTGTTGGTAGAGGAGCCCCAGGTTGAAGTGGATAGCCGGTCGGTCGGCGCCGGCCTGCACCGCCTGCTCGTAGGCGGCGATGGCCTTCTCTGCCTCCCCTCGGGTCTGGTAGTCAATGGCCTGGATGAGCAGCGCCTCCGCCTCGGGGGACTGCTCGGCCAGCGTCTCCTCCAGCAGGGCGCTGGCCAGCTCGGTCAGGGCCTTCTGACGGGTGGCCTCAACGGGGCTCTCGCTCTCCGGGCCTTCCTCCTCTTCCTCCGGGGCTCCGAAGATGTCCATCGCCTCTTCGGCGGGAGAGGGTTGGAGGGCCGAGGAGACGGCCAGGAGGGGCTCTCCGTAGCGGATGGCATCGAGGGCGTTGAGGACGTCGGTGTTGTGGGGGTCCATCTCCAGGGCGCGCTGGCAGGCCTCTTCGGCTTTTTCCACCTGTCCCACCGCCTGGTAGACGCTGGCCAGATTGAGGTAGGCCCGAACGGCCTTACGGGACTGCCCCAGTTGGTGGTAGGCTCGGGCCAGCCGCTCGTGGGGCTGGGGGATGTCGGGAGCCAACTGGACGGCGCGTTCCCACAAGGGAAGCGTCTTCTGCAGGCCCTGTCGCCGTACCTGCAGTTCGGCGGCCAGCAGCAGGGTCTGGGCTGCTTCGTGGGTCTGGTTCAACCGCTCTTGGAGATCGGCGACCTTCTGCAGGATGGCAGGGTCGTTGGGGGCGAGGCGGGCCAGGTGCTGGTAGACCTCCAGGGCATCCTGGAGCCGGCCCAGCTTGAGGTAGGCCAATCCCAACCCTGCCGTTGCCTTGGGGTCCTGGGGGAACTCGGCCAGCGCCCGCCGATATTCGACAGCGGCTTCTTCCCACTTCCCCTCCCAGGCAAAGCTGTGTCCTCGTCGGATCGCTTCCTGATAGACGTCCTCTCTTCCGGCCACGGCATTCCCTCCTGGCGTGGTCCGTCTCTCCTAATCCCGTTTGCCAGGCCGCCCGTCGCCAGCGGGCCAGGCCGCTAGCGGGCAAGCCACTAGGGACCCATCGTCGGCAAGGAGCTCCTCGGCCTCCCTGGCCAGGTTGCTGGTTGCCAGCCAGCCACGCTAGGCCTCGCCCAACAGCCGGACCAGGATCGCCTTCTGGGCGTGCATCCGGTTCTCCGCCTGGTCGAAGAGGACGGAGTGGGGACCGTCGGCCACCTCGTCGGTGATCTCCTGGCCCCGATGGGCCGGCAGGCAGTGCATCACGATCACGTCGGGCTTGGCCTGGGCCACCAGCCGGGTGTTGACCTGGTAGGGTGGGAAGACCCGGAGCCGCTTTTCCATCTCGGCCTCCTGGCCCATCGAGGTCCAGACGTCGGTGTAGATGACGTCGGCGTCGGTGACCGCCTCCACCGGATCGGTGGTGCGGAGGAGCCGGCTACCGCTCTGGGCGGCGAACTGCTCACCCAGCGACCAAACCTCCTCGGGCAGCCCGTACCCCTCCGGGGTGGCGATGGCGAAGTCCACCCCCAGCTTGGTCGCGCCGAAGAGGAGCGAGGTGGCGACGTTGTTCCCATCCCCCACGTAGGCCAGCTTGAGCCCCTTCAGACGCCCTTTCTTCTCCAGGATGGTGAAGAAGTCGGTGAACCCCTGGCAGGGGTGGTTGTAGTCGCTCAGCCCGTTGATGACGGGCACACGGGAGTAGCGGGCCAGTTCCAGCAGGTGGTCGTGGGCGAAGACGCGGGCCATGATGCCGTCCACGTAGCGGGAGAGGACGCGGGCCACGTCGGCCACGCTCTCGCGCTTGCCCAACTGGATCTCGTTGGGGGAGAGGTAGAGGGCCTGGCCGCCCAGGTGGATCATCCCCATCTCAAAAGAAACGCGGGTGCGCAGGGAAGGTTTCTGGAAGACCATCCCCAGCGTCTTGCCCTGGAGGAGGGGGCGGTTTCCACTGGATTGCCATTCCCGTTTCAGGTCGAGGGCGAGGTCCAACAGGGCGCGGAGTTCCTCGGGGGCGAGATCGGCGAGACTGAGAAAGTGCTCCATAGGCTCCTCCTTGTGTGGGATTCCCTTGAAGTATACCACAAAGTTGGGATTCCCCATAGCCACCTGTCTTCGAGGAGTCCGTAGCTCGACGGGTCGGCGCGGATGTCTCTTGGGCAGGGGGGACGCGGATAGACGCGGGTGCGACGGGTCGGCGCGGATGTCTCTTGGGCAGGGGGGACGCGGATAGACGCGGGTGCCACGGGTCGG
>WFUY01000244.1 GCA_015484715.1 Thermoflexales bacterium
CTCCCGACCGTCGGCGTCGAAGGCCTCGACCAGAACCAGGCCGGCCGCCCGGATCAGCCGCGCCATCTCCGCCTCGTCCACCAGGTGGACGTAGCGATAGCCGTATCCATCCCGCCGCCAGTCCAGGAGGTAATCCCCCGGCTCCAGCACCTCCGGGGAGAGCCCCACAGCGCTCCAGGAGACGACCCGCCGACGCAACCGCTCCGCCCGCAGGAACTGCCAGGTGGAGAGGCCACAGATGCCCCCAGGCTTGAGCAGCGCGGCCACCTGGCGCAGGAAGCGGGCCCGCAGCGCGAAGCTGGGCAGGTGGTGCAGCAGGGCCAGGGCCAACACCACGTCGAAGGAAGCGGGGGGTAGGTCATCGGCCCAGGCCGGCTCGGCGACATCGGCCACACGGAAGGTGGCCTGGACATACCGCAGCGCCCGGCAGCGCTGCCGGGCCAGCGCCACCATCGCCGGGCTGAAGTCCAGACCCCGGTAGATCACGGGCCGCTCCACCGCCTCCAGCCAGCGGGCGATCCGCCCGTCGCCACACCCCACGTCCAGCAGCCGTCCGCCCGCCGGGATATAGGGGAGCAGCCGCCAGAAGCCCGGCTGATCCCGAGGCCGGCTATCGGCGAAGGAGCGGGCGAAGGCGGTGTAGAAGGTCCGGTTGATCTCCAACAGTCGGTTGACGATTTCAGGATTCAAGGTAAAATCGGGATCAGAGAAACCGCATCGAGATCCAGGGCCCGGATATGGGAAGTGTAGCACAAAACGGGAAAGGGACAACCGTAGAACGCCACGAGAGGGCCTGGAATCCGGCGTCGGAGGCGGAGCGCCTGCAGCCTCTCCTGCAGGCGGTGGCCGCTATGGAGCCCTTCACGCCAACCCGGTTGCGCCGGCTCCTCTCCCGCCACCGCCGCTCCGACGGGCAGCCCTTCTCCAAAGATCAGTTGGTCGCGGGCTACAAATGGCTATGCGAAAGAGGCGATCTTCCCCCCAACCCGGAACTGCTCCGCCGGCTCCGCATGAAGCCGGTCCGCACCCTCTCCGGCGTCGCCCCCGTCGCCGTGATGACCAAACCCTTCCCCTGCCCCGGCGAGTGCATCTTCTGCCCTGAAGACGTCCGCATGCCCAAGAGCTACCTGCCCGACGAGCCCGGGGCCATGCGGGCCGAGCGCTACCGCTTCGATCCCTACGAGCAGACGGCCGGCCGCATCGAGGCGCTGGAGCGCATCGGCCACACCGTGGACAAGGTGGAACTCCTCATCCTGGGCGGCACCTGGTCCTACTACCCCCCCGACTACCAGGAGTGGTTCATCCGCCGCTGCCTGGAGGCGATGAACGGCACCGAGGCCCGCTCCCTGGTCGAGGCCCAGCGGGCCAACGAGACAGCCCCCCATCGGAACGTGGGGTTGGTCGTCGAGACCCGGCCCGATTACATCACGTCGGAGGAGGTGCAGCGGCTCCGCTACCTGGGCGTCACGAAGGTGCAACTGGGGGTGCAGAGCCTGGACGACCGCATCCTGGCCCTGAACCGGCGTGGCCACACCGTGGAGGATGTCCGGCGGGCGATGGCCCTGCTCCGGGCCGCCGGCTTCAAGGTCGCCGTCCACTGGATGCCCAACCTGCTGGGCGCGACGCCCGAATCCGACCTGGAGGACTTCCGGCGGCTCTGGAGCGATCCGGCGCTGCGCCCCGACGAACTGAAGATCTACCCTACCGCCCTCCTGGACAACACGGCCCTGTACGACTACTGGCGACGGGGGGAGTACGAGCCCTACAGCACGGAGACGCTGGTGGAGTTGCTGATCGCCTGCAAGCAGACCATCCCCCCCTACTGCCGGGTCAACCGGGTGATCCGGGACATCCCGGCGGGTCACATTGTGGCGGGCAATACCCTGTCCAACCTCCGGGAGATCGTGCAGCGGGAGATGGGGAAGCGCGGGCTCCGGTGCCGCTGCATCCGCTGTCGGGAGGTGCGGGGGCAGCCGGTGGAGCCGGAGCGGCTGCGCCGGCGGGAGATCACCTACGAGACGACGGTGAGCCGGGAGCACTTCCTCAGCTACGAGACACCCGAGGGCAAGCTGGTCGGCTTCCTGCGCCTCTCGTTGCCCGATCCGGCGGCTCAGGCGGCGACAGGGCTGGAGGAGATCGTGGGCAGCGCGATGATCCGGGAGGTGCACGTCTACGGGCCGGCCCTGGCCATCGGGGCGGAGCGGAGCGACGAGGCCCAGCACGCGGGCCTGGGCGGCCGGCTCATCGCCTGGGCGCGGGAGATCGCCCATCGGGCCGGTTACCGCCGGCTGGCCGTCATCGCCGCCGTGGGAACGCGGGGCTACTACCGCCGGCACGGTTTCGTCCTGGGCGAGACCTATGTGTTGGGTCCGTCGGTCCTCGGTCCTTAGTCCTCAGTCCTCAGTCCTCGGCCCTCAGTCTGGGGGCGGGTGGTCGCTTGGTCAGGTGGTCGGATGGTCAGGTGGTCGGATGGTCGGCGGTCGGTAGAAACGATTCTTTGGGGGAGGCCACAGGTTGAAATGAAGCCGAAGATTCGCATCCCTGAAGACGAAATCGCCCGCTTTTGCCATCGCTGGAAAGTCGCAGAGCTGGCCCTGTTCGGTTCGGCGTTGCGAGAAGATTTCAGCCCAGACAGCGATGTAGACGTCCTGGTCTCTTTCGCCCCTGATGCCCGTTGGAGCCTATTTGACCTGGTGTCTATGCAGCATGAGCTAGAATCCATCCTGGGACGCAAAGTGGATCTTGTGGAACGCCGGGCTGTGGAGCAAAGCGAGAACTACATCCGCCGCAAGAGCATCCTCAGGGACCTGGAGATCATTTATGCCGCGAGATGAGACTCACATCATCGAAACAAAGCCCAGTGAAGAGGTTCTTCACGAGATTGTTCAGCGCATCGTCCAGGTGGCCAAGCCGGAGAAAATCATCCTCTTCGGCTCCGCCGTTCGCGGCGAAATGGGGCCCCATAGCGATATAGACTTGTTGGTGATCAAGAGTGGAGTGCACCGACGCAACCTCGCCAAAGCCATTTACCAGCACCTCTTTGGCGTTTGGACTTTGGACAAAGTGCGTTTTGCCCCCATATATGGCGGTTGGACAGGCACTCTACCCCCATATCTTGGGTAGATTCACCGGTTTGTCAAAACTCCAATGGCGTGGGACAAGCTATTGACATCGTGATCGTCACTCCCGAGGATGTCGAGCGCTATGGCGACTGCCCTGGGCTCGTCATCGCACACGCTTTGCGAGAAGGTAAAGTCCTCTATGCCGCATAAGCGATTCCCTCCAACGGATTGACAACACGCTCTATCCCTGCTATACTCCGTCTAGCTCAGCGGTGCTACTTTTCACGATTGGCCCCATTCCCCCTGAACCCCTACCGAGGTGAGATATGAGCGAGCGTATCCCCTTTGCGACCGACGCCTGGGTCAAGCGGCTATGCGAAGAACTCAACAAGAGCGAGCGCTATCGCGAGGCCGCCAAGAAGTGGGAAGGTGATCTCTACTTCATCATCGAGCCCGAAGGCCGGCTCACCGAGAAGGTCTTTATGTACATGGACCTTTGGCACGGCGAGTGCCGCCGGGCCTTCGTTGCCGAAGACGAAAACGCCGTCTCCCCCGCCTTCCGTATGTGGGCCCCCGTGAGCATCTGGAAGCGGATCATTGACGGCAAACTGGACCCGATGCAGGCCCTCCTCACCCGCCAGCTCAAGATGAAGGGCAATATGGCCAAGATCATGCGCAACGTCAAGGCCGCTCAGGAGTTGGTCCGCTGTGCCACGATGATCCCCACCGAGTTCCCCATTGACTGAGGACCCATCGGGCCCATCCTCGCCCGACGGCCCCAAGGGAGTGCCAACGATGTGGTTCTTTCGCAGCCCCCAGATTGTCTTCGGCGAGCACGCCCTGGACTACCTGCGTCAGGTCGAGGGCCAGCGTGCTTTCATTGTCACCGACGAGACGATGGTCCAGATGGGCTTCGTCGCCCTGGTGGAAGAGCGGCTGGCCGAGGCCGGCCTGGAGACCGCCTGCTTCGCCGAGGTGGAGCCCGACCCCTCTGTTGAAACAGTGGAACGAGGAGCCGCCCAGATGCGGGCCTTCGCCCCCGATTGGATCATCGGCTTGGGCGGAGGCTCCTCGATGGACGCGGCCAAGGCGATGTGGATCCTCTACGAACGCCCCGACCTGGACCCTCGCGCCATCACCCCCTTCGACCATTTGGGGCTCCGTCAGAAGGCCCGGATGATCGCCATCCCCACCACCAGCGGCACCGGCTCCGAGGTGACCTGGGCCATTGTGCTCACCGACACCGAAGAAGCACGCAAGTTCGGCACCGGCTGTCCCGAGGCGCTCCCCGACCTGGCCATCGTGGACCCCCACCTGGCGGCCCGGATGCCCCCTCGCCTGACGGCCGATACCGGGATGGATGCCCTGACCCAGTGC
>WFUY01000245.1 GCA_015484715.1 Thermoflexales bacterium
ACTTCCTAGAAACGGAACTCCAGCGCCACGGGGTCAGCGTCCAGTTCCTCCGCCACACCGACCAATCGGCGACCACCTACGTCTTCGTCTCCCACACCCCCGGCGTCCCCGACTTCGAGGTGATCCGCCAGGCGGATGCCTTGCTCGACCTGCGGGATGTCTCCGAGGAGGCGATCCGCCGGGCCCGTGTTGTCCACACCTCCACCTTCGCCCTGGCCCGGGAGCCCTCCCGCTCCGCCGTGCGCCGGGCCGTTCGCCTGGCCCACCGCCACGGCAAGATCATCACCCTGGACCTGAACTACCATCCCCGCATCTGGCCGGATCGCGAGGAGGCCTGGGAGGTATTGGCTCAGATCCTCTACTTCGTGGACATTGTGAAGCCCTCGCTGAAGGACCTGCGTCACCTCTTTGAGCACGGCCTCTCCGATGCCGAACTGGAGCGAGTCGCTCTGGAACGGCTGCACGACCTGGGCGCCCGCGTCGTGATCATCACCCGGAGCGGCGGTCCGGTGACCATCTCCCACGATGGTCAGATCGAGCGGGTGGAGGACCTCCCCCATGTTGAGGTGGTGGATCGGACCGGAGCTGGTGATGCTTTCTGGGCCGGCCTGCTGGTTGCCCACCTGGATGGCCTCCCCTGGACGGATTGCGTTCGGGTGGGCCACGCTGTTGCCAAGCGTGCCTTGCAGACCGTCGGCCCCTTCCCCCGTTCCATCTCCCGGGAGACCGTCTACCGGGAGGTGGGCGTCACACAGCCGTTGCCATCTGTAGCCGACCGACAGACCACCTGAGAGCCCGCTTCACACCAACCCATCACCCCACCCCTCCCATCCTGGTTGGTCGGGACGCTCTACCGTACCTTCCTCACAGCGCTTCTTTCCCAAGGCGAACATCAAGATGACCCATCCACGGGGAGGTGGACATGGCTACCCTACCCATCGCGTTCATCTCCATCCATGGCGATCCCCTTGCCCCTTTAGGAGGACCGAGCCATGGAGGGCAGAACGTCTACGTGCGGGAGCTCTCTCACCACCTGGGGACCTATGGATTTCGGGTGGATGTCTTCTCCCGCTGGGAGTCCCCCGACCAGCCTCCCACGGAGGCGATCGGTCCGACCGCCCAGGTGATCCGGGTGCAGGTCGGCCCGCCCCAGTACCTGCCCAAGGAGCAGACCATCCTCTTCCTGCCGGAACTGGTGCAGTGGATTGCCCGCTCCTGGGAGGAGCGCCGGGCCGATTACCGGCTCGTCCACGGCCATTACTACTTCAGCGGCGCGGTGGCGATGGCCCTGCGGGCTCAGAAGTCAGTACCCTTCGTCCAGACCTTCCACTCATTGGGCCTCGTCAAGCGGCGGGCTTTGGGGCAGCAGGACCCCAGTCCCACTCAGCGCCTGGAGATTGAACGGCGGATCGTTCGGGAGGCGGACCGCATCATCGCCACAACGCCTCAGGAGAAGCAGGACCTGATGACGGCCTACGCCGCCGATGCCGAGCGGATCCGGGTGATCCCCTGTGGGGTCAACCTGGACCTCTTCCGGCCTCTCCCCCGCCAGGAAGCTCGGATGTACATCAACCTCCCGGAGGAGTTGTTCCTGGTTACCTTCGTGGGCCGGCTGGAGCGGCGGAAAGGGATTGACACACTGCTGGAGGCGATGGGGCTTCTCCTGACCGAGCGGCCTGACCTGCCGCTGCACGCCGTCATCGTCGGAGGACGGCCCAAGGGATCGGACGACAAACAACCGGAGATGGAGAGGGAGGAAACGGCGGAGTGTCAGCGGCTTCAGGCCCTCCTCATCCACTACAACCTGGTGGACCGGGTGACCTTCACCGGAGGGCTGCCCCAGAACGTGCTCCGCTACTACTACAGCGCCGGCGACGTGACCGTCATCCCCTCCTACTACGAGCCCTTCGGGATGACGGCGCTGGAGGCCCTGGCCTGTGGCAGCAGCGTCATCGCCTCGCGGGTGGGCGGCCTGAAGACGACGGTGCTGGAGGGACGGGTTGGGCTCCAGTTCGAGCCCCAAAACGCCCAGGACTTGGCGGAGAAACTCCTCTACCTGATGGAGCACCCTGAGGTCAACGCCCGCTTCCGGCGGAACGCCCGCCCCTACGTGGAGCGCCACTACAGTTGGCCCTCCATCGCGGAGCGGGTCGCCGCCGTCTACCGGGAGTTGCTGTCGTAATCAGGTGGGGGGCGCCCCGCGCGGCGGCGTTGAAACACTCGCACCCTGCCGCATCCCGCGCCGTGCACCGGATCGGCGCACGAAGAGCACGAAGGGCACCGAGGCCACAAAGGGCACAAGGGGCTGCTGGAGGAAAAGGGGCAGGCCCTGCCGACGGCGATCTGCCGGCAGACCGCCGTCGGCGGACCGCCGACCGCCGATCAAGCCGCAAGCGGCAAGGAGCAAGCAGCAAGAAGCAAGCGGCAAGCGGCAAGAACCGAGCGACTACGTGACCACCTGACCACTTGACCAGGCGACCACCCGACCAAGTGACCACCCGACCAAGCGGCCAAGCGACCCCTCACTTCCACTTGATGGTACAACCCACGGGGGGGGTCTCCTGGACGGGCGGGTCCTGACCGGCCAGCACCGCGTCCAGGGCGTCGCGCAGGTAGTGGTGCCGGACGGCGTTGGGGTCCTCGTAGTTGTCGTCAATGGCCCCGTGGTAGCGCAGCACGCCGGCCTTGTCAAAGAGGGAGACCTCCGGCGTCCGCTCCGCGCCGTAGGCGCGGGCCACCTCCTGGGTCTCATCGTAGAGGTAGGGGAAGTTGAACCCCTTTTCCCGTGCCCGCTCCTTCATCTTGGGGAAGCTGTCGGCGGGGTACTTCTTCGCGTCGTTGGCGCTGATGGCGATGAGCTGGACTCCCTTATCCGCGTAATCGGCCTGGATCTGGATCATCCGGTCCTCCCACGCCTGCACGTAGGGGCAGTGGTTGCAACTGAAGATGACGACCACCGCCTCCTTGTCGGCGTAGTCGCTCAGGGCGTGCTCCTTGTCGTCCACGCCCGGAAGCGTGAAGGGGATCGCTCGATCGCCTGGCTTCAGGTTGGCCATCGTTCTGTACCTCCTTTCCTGTTGCGGTGGATATGGTATTGGGATTCAGGGATCCTCCCGCAGGCCCTCTCTACGGCCTGAAGCGCCTCATAGGCAGCTTCCGATAGGCCATTGCTGTCGCCGGGCACCGCGTGACCTGCGGGAGGGCGGTCCTAGCGCCTGCCACGCTCTACAGGGAGGCCCGCGCTGCCCGGAGGGCCCGGCGGATCATCGCCGTCGAGGGGAGCGGGGAGATGCGCCCATCCTCCAGGCGGTACGCCCGGCAGGTGAGGGCGTAGTAGGCGTCGGCCGGCGGGGGATCAATGTCCTGACCGTTGATCAGGATGGTCGGCGAGCCGACGAAGCGCCAGCGTCGGGCCTGCTCCTCTGTCTCGACCTTGATGATCTCGATCTCTGCTTGGATGCCCTCCTCGGCCATCACCTGGCGCAGGCGCTCCAGGGCCTTCTCGTGGGAAGGACACTCCTCGTAGTAGAGAAATTGGATCTCCATAGGGACCTCCCCGCTCTCCACGGCCTCTCGTTGATCCCCAGAATTGTAACACAGGCGGGAATCCAGGCAAGCCCGGTCCGATTTGATGAAGTTGGGATGCTGTGATATACTTTGGGGTGACATCCTGCGCGGTGCGGGGCTTCTGGAAAGGTTTGCTCTCCCTCTGGCGAAACCCTTTGCCCCGAGCAAGCATCTCTAGGACCGGGGAACCGTGTTGGCTTACCTCCTCAAAGGACTGACCCTGGGCTTTTCGGCGGCTGCCTCCCCTGGCCCTCTCCTGGCCTACTTCCTCGCCCAGTCGGTGAAGAATGGCTGGCGGCGCACGCTGCCGGCTGCGCTGGCCCCGCTCCTCAGCGATGGCCCCATCATCCTCCTCGTGCTGCTGATCCTGACCCAGACCCCGGCCTGGCTCCTGCGGGGGCTGCAGGTCGCCGGAGGGCTTTTCCTCCTCTACCTGGCTTGGGGGGCCTTCCAGACCTTCAGGAGCGCCGACTTCTCGCTCTCCCCGACTGGCGAGATGGCCCAGAGGGGCCTCGTCGAGGCCGCGCTGGTG
>WFUY01000246.1 GCA_015484715.1 Thermoflexales bacterium
ACTGTGATTATCCCATCACCGATCCGGCGAACAGCATTGACCTGGCCTTCAACGATCTGGTGGCCTCCTGCACGGGGGATTTTGGGAGGGACAGGACGAGTTGGACCTATACCGCCTTCCAAGATACGACGCTGGCTACCATCGTGATGGTAACGCTGGACGTGCGCTTCTACATGACGGGCTGGGTGGATGATCGCATTGATCTGGAGATCTTCAACGGGGATCGCTGGTACCGGCTGGCCCGTTTCGAAGGTGGGGAGGAAACGCCGCCGGGGACGTTGACCACCCTTTCCTACGATGTCTCATCGTGGTTCACCACACCCGCCGAGGTCAATGCGGCTCAGTTGCGCTTCCGAGGGCGCAGGAGGAACGGCGGTACGGATACCATCACCATCTACCTGGATGAGGCTCGCCTCAATGCCAGTGATGTGATCCCTACCCCCACGCCGGCGCCGCCCCTACCGACGCCGACATCCCCGCCACCGGCGCCCACCGACGTGCCTATTGCCGGGGATCCTCACGTGGATTACAGCCCGACGACCGACAGTTGCGCGGCCTGCCACCGTTCCCACACCGCCTACGGCATGGTGCTGCGCCAGGCGTGGCCGGAGGAGGATCTCTGCTTTGGCTGCCATACCGATGGCGGCACGGGCACCAACGTCCAGCCGGCCTTCACCAGCTACACCAATACTTCCACCCGCATCTTCAAGCACGACATCGCCGCCACCAATGGTGTCCATCGGATCGGGCAGACCACCGGTGCCGACTTCGGAGGAACCAGCCGGCACGTGGAGTGTGAGGACTGCCACGAGCCCCACGAGGCCACCCGTGGTCCGTCCGATGCCCCGATGCTCCAGCGGGAGATGAACTACGCCTCGGGTGTGGATCCGGTCTGGACAGGGCCCGGTGCGCCGACCTCCTACGTCTGGCTGCAGCAGGCCGAGCGGGAGTATCAGGTCTGCTTCAAGTGCCACTCCAGCTTCACCACCCTCCCCACCTACGTACCTGACGGCTGGGATGGCAGCCAGTATGTGGCCGATGGCCTGCGCAAGCTGACCAGCACCGATCCCAACCAGGTGCTGGACAGCCGGGATATGGCCCAGGAGTTCAACCCTTACAACGCCAGCTTCCATCCGGTGGTGGCCCAAGGTCGGAACCAGTCCATCCCGGCGGGGAGTTTCGTCACCGGCTGGTCGCAGACCAGCATGGTCTACTGCACCGACTGCCACAGCAGTGCCGACCCCACTCAGGGGGATGGTCCTCACGGTTCCCCTCTGTTGCACCTCCTTACCGGCAATGGTGGGCAGACGAACTACGTCACAGCACCGGGGGGCTGGGTGACCATCACCAGCGATTGGGTCTGCTTCAAGTGCCACCGGTACGAAACCTACGTTTCAGGCACCGACCCTTCCACCAACACCAACTTCCGCAGGGGCAACCGTAACCTGCACGAATTGCACTCCGACCGACGTAACGTGCCCGATGCCTCGTGCTATGCCTGCCACGACTCCCACGGCAGCGAGCAACTGCACCTGATCAACTTCGACGCGAGCTGGGGTGGGGGCATCACTTTCCTGAATGGTCGGAACAGCCAGACAGCCTGGACCGGCAACAGCTGCTACCTCGTCTGTCACGGCAGAGATCACTCCAACATCACGTATCCCTGATGCGGGTTCGTTCCCAAGGCTTCCTGGAGGGATGCTTCTGCGTCCCCGGGGCTGGTCGCCGGACGCTTTCCCCAGAGGCCTCTCGGAGAGCGGTCGGCGGGCCGGGTAGGGCAAGACCTGCCCGGTGCACCCCCAGGGGGCGTTGAAGTGTCTACTGGATGGTGGTTCCTATGGTGACTTCTGCGGTTTTCCTCACGCCTCGACGGCACATTCGGTCCCGGGGGAGGAGGCAGCTCAGACGGGGGCTGGGTCGGGGATTGCACCTTCTCGCTCGGGCCATCCTGTTGATGGCGCTGGTGACGACGATCATCCCGGTTCCAGGGATCTATGCGGCCACCTTCGACGTGAATGACCCAAATGATGCCGGGGATACCTCTCCGGGCGACGGAATCTGTGACAGCGACGAGGCTTCCCCCGGCCCCCAGTGTACGTTGCGCGCCGCCATCGAAGAGGCCAACGCCCTGCCGGGCCCTGACACCATCAATCTGGCTGCGGCTGGCCCCTACTACCTGACCGAAGGCGTGCTCACGGTCACCAGCGAGATCACCCTGAACGGCAACGGAGAGACCATCAGTGCAGGTGGGCTCTCCCGTATCTTTTTGGTGGAAGGGGATGGCGTGCTCTCGTTGGACGGCGTGACCCTTCGGGATGGTGTGGGGGATGAAGGTGGCGCGATCCACGTTCGACCAGGGGGAACGCTGTACATCTCGAACAGCGCCATCGTCAACAACGCGGCGGTCAACACGGAGTCCAGCTCTGGCGGCGGCATCAACAACTGGGGGGGCACGGTCACCATCGTCAACACCACCATCTCCGGCAACCGGGCCAACGCCGGCGGTGGTGGCATTGCGAACCTGACCGCTTACGAGGGGGGCAGCTTTGTTTACGGCACGATCACCCTGACCCACGTGACGATTACCGACAACATCGCCGATTTCGACGGATCCGACGGCAACAGTCACGATGGTGGGGGGATCTTCACCTTTGGGATGCTCAATGTCGGGAGTTCCATCATCGCCGGCAATGTGGACAATAGCCCCGCCTTAGGCACGGTCTACCCCGATTGTGTCAACTGGTATTACCTCACCACCCAGCAGTACAACCTGATCGGGGATAACACCGGCTGTGATGTACCGTACCCCGCCGACGACCCGACCAGCTACTTCCCGCCGGGCACCCCCAATGACAACCACGACTTCGTCGGTACCGGCGACGCGCCCCTAGACCCGCTGCTCGGCGATCTGACCGGCAACCCGGCCTATCACCCGCCCCTGGCCGGCAGCCTGGCCATAGACCAGATCCCCGCGGATGCCTGCTCGGTCACCAGAGATCAGATCGGGACGCCTCGCCCCCAGGGGACGGCCTGTGACATCGGTGCTGTGGAGGTCGCCTCCCAGGTGGACCTGAGCATCACCAAGACGGTCACCCCCACCCTCCCCGTCGCGCCGGGCCAGAGGGTCACCTACACCCTCACCTTCAGCAACCAGGGCGAGGGCATCGCCCCTGAGGTCGTCATCACCGACATCGTTCCGGTGACCCTGACCCACGTCAGCGTCATCAGCAGCGGCGTGACCGTGACGGATACCGGGGTGAGGCCGGGCTTTGTGTGGGGCGTGGAGGACCTCTCGCCGGGCGAGGGCGGGATCATCACCATCAGCGGTCGGATCAGCGAGAGCCTGATTGCCGCGACCATCTTCACCAACACCGCCGTCATCGCTACCAGCGCTCAGGATTCTGACGCCGACAACAACGAGGCCGCTGTGGGGGTGACGGTGATCCCCCACGAGTCCGAGTGGTCCGACTTTTGCCTTCTCCAGCGGATGGAGATCACGGGCATCGGGATGGGAGATCGTTACGGGGCCATCAACCCCCAGACCATCTCCCTGTCCGATCCGGAGGAGGTGAATTGGCTGTTGGTCCAGGTCGCCGGACGACGAGCCTTTGGGGCACCGATCCCGGACCAGGTGGTCCTGACTCCCGATCGGCCCCCGTCGTTCACCCTCTACCAGCCTCACCGCAGCAGCCCACACGGCTACACCTTTGAGGCGAACCTGCGCCCGACGAACCAGATCACGGCCTTCGTCAGCAACGTGGGGGAGGACTACAAGACGCCTCGGGGCCTGGTGCTGTACAGCAAGCGGGCTACTGTGGACCGCTGGACCTCCGTCGGCAGGACCGCCAACAAGTTCATCTACCGAGGATGGAAGGGCTCCCACACTGAGGTGCTGACCTTCCCGCCGTTGCAGAGCGCGACGGACCTCTTCGCCACCGCCGTGGTCATTGACAACGATGATGATGCCCGCCCGATTGTGGTCACGGCGGAGGCCGGAGGGGTGACCGACACCGTGAGCATCCTCGGTTCCTCGGACGGTCCGGGGCTGAACATCGTTCGCCTGGCCCTCCCCCAGGTGCCCACCGGAACCCGGCAGATCAGCATCACGGTCCAGTCGCCGACCGGCAATGGCGATTCGATGGTCCTGACGGGGGTAGACGTTAGCTTCTCGTGCGAGAGGCCAACCGGTGCGGTGGTGCGCGTCGAGCCCTCACCGGCGACGATCCCCCTGGGGGCGACCCGCCTGTTGACCGTGACGGTGGACCCCGGCTCGGCCCAGGTCAACGGTGTGCAGATCCACGGTCAGGTGGACCCCGCATACCTGCACCTGGTGGATGTCCGGCCCAGTGGGACCCTGACGGTGGAGCTGGACCCCGTGGCCTTTGACCCCACGACGGGGGAGTTCCGCTACGGGGCAAGCCTCCTCGACGGCGTCATCACCGAGCCCTTCCCGGTGCTGACCCTTGAGGTCCGGGCGGTAGCTCTCACCGATGGAACCTGGGTTAAGTTCCTCGACGAGCCCCCGCCGACCGACGTCAGCGGTCCCGACGGCAGCGTGATGAGCCAGGCCCAAGATGGGTTGGTCATCGTGACGCAGGCTCCTGTCCTCCGTGGATCGGTGGATATGCAGGGCCGTCCTCCCAAGCCTGCACCCCCCTGGGCGATCCCGTTGACGGTTTGGCTCTCACCGCCGGGGGATACGACCCCGATCTACACCGCGACCGTCACCACCAACCAATATGGCGAATTCACCCTTGCCCTGGGCGATCTCCCCTCTGGTCCGTACGATGTCCGGTTGAAGGGCAACCATACCTTGCGCAACCTGGCTCCGGCGATCCCTCTGGAGGTGGGGGATAACCGCTACTTCTTCGGCACGCTGTTGGAAGGGGATGTCGAGACGGTAGGCACCTTCAACTGGGTATGGTGGCCCGATGTCTGGGTGATGGCCGGCTCTTTTGGCCGATGTCGAGGGTCGCCGGGCTTCGTGGCCAACGCGGACCTGGACGAGAGTGGATGCGTGTGGTTACCCGACTTTGGCCTGCTGGCGGGCAACTTCGGCAAGGCCGGAGACATCGTCGTCACTCCCACGGTTACCTCCCAAGCGGTGTTGCGCCCGGCGGACGGTGGTGGACCGTGGTTGCTGTTCAATGCCGAAGAGGTGCAGGTTGCGGTCGGTGAGGTGGTGACCCTATCCCTCGATCTGGACCCCGAAGACCGGCCGACCAACGGTGTGATGGCCCAACTGCGCTTCGACCCCGATCTGGTCGAGGTGATGGACGTCACACTCACCGACCGCCTGCCCTTGGTCTTGATGGAACCGGTGGTGGACGACGAGCAGGGGACGGTGCGCTTTGCGGCGGGGGTTCTTGGTCGGACCCTCACCGAGCGGTTCACCGTTGCTCGCCTCACGGTAAGGGTGAAGGCAGCGACCACCGGGACGGCCATCGCGTTGGTGGATCTGCCCACCGCGACCGACGTCAGCGGTCCCGAGGGGCGCATTCAAGTGAGATGGAAAGGGGTGACGCTCAGGACGGAAGCCCGGGCATCGCCGGA
>WFUY01000247.1 GCA_015484715.1 Thermoflexales bacterium
CAGGGGAGATCGGCCATATGGTGGTGGAGCCGGACGGGCCGCCCTGTCCTTGCGGGCGCTGGGGCTGTCTAGAGGCCCTTGCCAGTGGTACTGCCCTGGGGCGTCAGGCCCGCGAATTGGCTGCCCGGGGCCAGGCCGAGGTGATCCTGCGCCGGGCAGGCCGCCTGGAGGCCATTGACGGGGCAACCGTCGGCGACGCTGCGCTTCAGGGAGACCCGGTGGCCCAAGAGTTGATCCGGCGAGCTGGCTACTATCTGGGACTTGCCATCACCAACCTGATGCACCTGCTGAATCCGGCCCGCTTCGTCCTGGGCGGGGGGGTTACCCAGGTGGGGGACCTCCTCTTCGACGCGATCAAGGCCACGGTCCGGGAGCGGACGATGGGGCCGCTCTACTGGGAGGGGGTGGAGATCGTGCCAGCCGAGTTGGGCGATGATGTGGGGCTCCTGGGGGCGCTGGCCCTTGTCCTCTCCGAAGCCGAAGCAGCGTAGATGAACAGACTCTCCCGCTGGATTGTAGATGGCTATCGTGCGCTGGCGCGGGCGTACTACCACCTCCGGTATCGGGCCGTGGCCCGTCAGTTGGGCTCGCTGACGGAGCCTTCTCCAGGAGCCCCGCACGACCGACGCCCCGGCTTCATCATCATCCAGTTGGATGGCCTCTCCTACGATCACCTGGTCCAGGCGCTGGCTCAGGGGTACGCCCCCCACATCAAGCGGTTGCTCGCCTCCGGGCAGGTCCGGCTCGCGCCCTGGCGTTGTGGCCTGCCCAGTACCACGCCGGCCGTCCAGGCCGGCCTGATGTTTGGCGACAACGAGGACATTCCCGGCTTCCGTTGGTACGAGAAGGAACGGCAGCGCTCGCTGGTCTGCAAGTGGCCCGGCCATGCCCGCCTGATCCAATCGCGCCTGGCTGCCCGGCGACCTGGCATCCTGCGCGGCGGCTCCAGCTACTTCAACGTCCTGGACGGTGAAGCCGAGTGGGCGGTCTTCACCTTGAGCGCTCTCCGTCCCCCCCGTCTTTTCAGCAGCGTGCGGAGCCTGGGGGTGCTCTTCCTTTTCCTGCTCAGCCCTCGACGCATCCTGCGCATCGTAGGGCTCACCCTCTGGTATTACCTGAAGGACCTAATGCGTCGCCTTTGGGCTGCCCTGCAGCCAGGAAGGTCCTCTTATCGTCTCTTCGATCCCCTTTCTCCCCTCTTCCACATCTTCATCAACATCCTCTTCCAAGAAGTGCAGACCTTCGGCGTGATGCTGGACATCTACCGGGGAGCACCGGCCATCTACGTCAACTTCACCACCTACGACGAAGTGGCTCACCAGGTCGGTCCTACCCACAAGCTCGCCTTTCAGGCCATCAAGCAGGCCGACCGCCAGATCCAGCGCATCAACCGGATGCGCGTGCACACCACCAGCCGCCGTTACGACCTCTACATCCTCTCCGACCACGGGATCACCCCCTCGGTTCCCTTCCAGGAGCGGTTTGGACAGCGGCTAGGGGACTACCTACGGGAGCAGATCGGCGACCCGTTGGTCTTGGAGGAGACGGGCGAAGCCCACGAGCAGACCCTGGCCAAGGCCCGTTACCTGGCCGACGAACTGCAGGGGCTGGAAGAACAGCTCTCCTCACGGGGGGCGGCCATTGTGCGAGCTGCCCGTCGCTACGTCAACCGGCGCATCCCCGCCGATTGGGAACACGAGGGCTGGGACCTGGCCCGTCGGAGGGACGTCATCGTTCAGGACTCAGGCCCCTTGGCCCACGTCTACTTCAACGTGACCCAGGACCGGCTTATCCTGAGTGACATCGTGCTCCTCTACCCCCGGCTGCTCAACAATCTGCTCGACCATCCCGGCATCGGCCTGGTGGTGGGGCTGGAGGATGGGGCGGTGATCGTGATGGGCAAGGGAGGAACGCTCTCGGTGCGGGATGGCGAAGTCCGCCGGCACGGCGACGACCCGCTGGCTGGGCTGGCCGACCGGGATTACCTGCTGGAGCAGATCGCCCGGTTGGCCCGCTTTCCCCATTCCGGTGATCTGATCCTCTTCGGGGCCTGGCTGGAGGATGGGCGGGTGATCAGCTTCGAGAATCAGCGGGGAACCCACGGGGGGATCGGTGGGCCTCAAGGATACCCCTTCCTCATCTACCCGGCGGAGATCGGGCTTGCTCTGAACCACGTGCGCAACGCGACGGACCTCTACACCCACTTTCGCCGCTACCGCCTTCCCGAGAGGGTCCATCCCCGGAGCCAGCCGGGAAGTTCCGTCCAGTAGGGAGATTGGCAGAGCGGGGCAATCGGGTTATAATTTGTGCGGTGCCAGTCCACCCTCCCGCAGGAGACGATTGACCGCGCTCTGAACCCTGTGGGAGGGTGTACAGTGCTTGATACCTGATCTCCCGAACGGTTTTCAGGAGGCGATCCAAACGTGACCAGCTTTCTCGACAGCCTGACCCGCACCCGGCGGTCCGTCTTCGGGCGCATTGCCAACCTGTTGGGAGCGGGAGAGATCACCGATGAGACGTGGGACGAACTGGAAGCGCTGTTGATCCAGGCCGATGTGGGGGTCGAGACCACCCTGGAGGTGATCGAGACGCTCCAGCGGCGGGTACGTCAGGAGGGGATCGTCCGCGCGTCGGACCTCTATCAGGCGTTGCGGGAAGAGTTGCGGGCCCTGCTGCCCTCACCGCCGCCGTTGGCGCTGGAGAAGCCACGGATGCTGACGGTGGTGCTGATCGTGGGGGTCAACGGGTCGGGGAAGACGACCAGCATTGGCAAGATGGCCTACTACTACAAGCAGCGGGGGCGCAAAGTGGTCCTGGCAGCCGGCGATACCTTCCGAGCCGCGGCCATCGAGCAGCTCCAGATATGGGGGGAGCGGGCCGGCGTTCCGGTCATCGCCGGGCAGCCGGGGGGGGATCCTGGCGCGGTGCTCTACGATGCCATCCGTGCCTCCCGGGCTCGGGGCTATGACCTGCTCATCGCCGACACGGCCGGCCGGCTCCACACCCAGTACAACTTGATGGCCGAGTTGAAGAAGATGCACGGTGTGGCCCGTAAGAACGTCCATGAGGCCCCCCACGAGACCCTGCTGGTGCTGGACGCTGCCACGGGTCAGAACGCCCTCTCTCAGGCCCGCTACTTCCAGGAAGCCGTCGAAGTCACCGGCATCATCCTGGCCAAGTTGGACGGCTCGGCCAAAGGTGGGATGGTCTTTGCCATCGCCCGGCAGTTGGGGCTTCCCATCCGTTTTGTGGGCACCGGTGAGCGCATCGAGGACTGGGCGGAATTCGACCCGGACCTCTTCATCGAAGGACTCTTTGCGTAGAGGGAGGAACGAGGAGATGGAAGAGTTGCAGCTTCGCATCGCGGCCCTGCAGGAGAAACTCGAACATATCTGGAGGTATCTTTGACATCGTCAAGAAGGAAGAGGAGCTGAGCCGACTGGAGAAGGAGGCCAGCCGTCCCACCTTCTGGGACAGCCCGGAGACGGCTCAGGCGGTGATGCGGGACCTGGCCGCCCTGCGGGAGGAGGTGGACCGCTGGAAGGCATACCGGCAGCGGTTGGAGGATACCGCCGAACTGCTGCAACTGGCCGTGGAGGAGGATGACCAGGCCCTCCTCGAGGAAGTCGCTGCTGAGGTGGATGGGCTGGAGGCGGAGATGAAACGGTTGGAGTTCAAGATGCTCCTCTCCGGCCCCCACGATCGGGCCGATGCTATCCTCGCCATCCACGCGGGTGCTGGTGGCACCGATGCCCAGGACTGGGCCCAGATGCTCCTGCGGATGTACCTGCGCTGGGCCGAGGCCAAGGGCTACAAGACGGAACTTCTAGACAAGCTGGATGGGGAGGAGGCCGGCATCAAGCGGGCGATGGTGCGCGTCAGCGGCCCCTATGCCTATGGCTACCTGCGGGCGGAGCGGGGCGTCCATCGGCTGGTTCGTCTCTCTCCCTTCGACGCAGCCCATCGGCGTCATACTTCCTTCGCGCTGGTCGAGGTCTGGCCCGACATCGCCGACGAGATCGAGATTGAGATTGACCCCAACGACCTGCAGATCGAGACCTTCCGGGCGGCCGGCGCGGGAGGGCAGCACGTCCAGAAGAACGAGACCGCCGTGCGCATCACCCACATCCCCACCGGCATCGTCGTCTCCTGCCAGAATGAGCGCTCCCAGACCCAGAATCGGGAGATGGCCCTGCGCATCCTCCGGGCTCGGCTGTACGAGTTGGAGGAGCGCAAGAAGCAGGCGGAGCTGGCAGCCCTGAAGGGAGATCACGTCGAAGCGGGATGGGGCAACCAGATCCGCTCCTACGTCTTGCACCCCTACCAGATGGTCAAGGATCACCGGACCGGTTACGAGACAGGCAACGCGGCGGCCGTCCTGGATGGGGCCCTTGACCCTCTCATCGAAGCCTACCTGCGGGTGATCCCTGAGAGGGCCTGATCTCAGGAGGTGACAGGGAAGCCGGCCTGCTCCTGCGAGGGTCAGTTCCCTGTCGCCTCAGCTTCTTGAGACAAGCTTCTCAATGCCTGGGTAGTTATGTTTTGAAGCATCTTGACAAAGCTTCAAAACTGTGCTATAAAGGTCACTAGAATCCTTTGCCGTGAGCAAGTACCCCGGTAGATTGCCGTGAAGGCTCGGACAGGTGCTCGGAATCCGTCCAGCCTGAACCAGCAGAGCAGTCAGGGCTTCCTGCCAGCTTTGCCACTATTCTCCTCTTTGCCCCTGACACGATTCCTCGGTAGTACGTATCTAAGCGCCAGTGCCTCGTCGAACCCTCCTGGGGTCTCGGCCTGATCTTAACTTCTCCACGTTGGTGGTGCACCGGTGCACCAGCACGCTTGGGGTTGGTGTTCTTCCTGACCTTGGTGGAAAGGAGGTGATGCTGGCGGAAGAAAGTGTCTCCCACCGACCGGCTTCTCTCTTCTATCTATCGTCGGCTCTCAGCTAATCTAGCAATGTCCAGGTAGATGGTAAGGAGGAAGAAATGCCAAATAGGCTATGGCAAGCGGTTGCCTTCCTGATGGTACTGTTGTTGGCTCTCCCTGTCGCCTCTATGCAAGCCGATCAGAATCCGGTCTCGACGGGGGAAGGGCCGACTTTCACCGGTGTAGAGGTGGAGGACCTGGGGCTCTTCGGAGGAGATTCCGGTGTTCGTACCGGCGTGCGCGTGATCGTGGAGCTGGCTGATCCTCCCCTGGCTGCCTATGGAGGCTCTCTGGCGGGACTCCCTGCACCGGCCCGCCTGCCCGATGGCAAGATCAGCATCCAATCGGCCGAGGCCCAGCGCTACCTGGACTATCTGGCCAAGCAGCAACTGGCCTTTCGAGCAGCCTTGGCGCGGGCTCTGCCAGAGGCTGGAGTGGCCCAGTACCTGGATGAGCAGGGACGGGCTCGTGACCTTTCTTACCGTTTCGCCTTCAATGGGATGACCATCCACCTCCCCCAGGCGGACCGGGAGAGCCTTATCCGGCTGGCTCGGCTACCTGGAGTGAAGGCGATCTACCCCGTCGTGGCTTACGAGATCACGATGGATGCCAGCCTGCCTTTGCTGGGGTTGGTGGATGATGCCAACGACAACGGACTGGACCCCAGCGACGCC
The DNA here is from genome assembly GCA_015484715.1 of Thermoflexales bacterium. Lineage (GTDB taxonomy): Bacteria > Chloroflexota > Anaerolineae > S140-20 > S140-20 > S140-20. The sequence goes on from WFUY01000247.1 coordinate 5,601, forward strand.
GATGCTGGCCTCTGGGATGCTGTTGGCGGCCACGCCAATGCGGGTGCCGGACTCAAGGTCGCCCTGCTTGACACAGGCGTGGCTCAGGACCATCCCTTCTTCGATCCGACGGGCTATACCTACCCTGCAGGCTTCCCCAAGGGGGACACCCGCTACACCACCCCCAAGGTGATCGTCGCCCGAGGCTACTACC
>WFUY01000248.1 GCA_015484715.1 Thermoflexales bacterium
GCAAGGCCCTGCCCGCACGGTACGCTGTGTTTATTGTCACCAGGCTGAGGAGCAGTCCCAGTGTCGTCAGTCCCCAACCGTAAGCAGCGGCAGCGCCCACTTTGCCGAACAGAATTGCCCAGTCTGGGAGCCGGCTGGCCAGCAGCGTCTCCAGCGTATGCCGCTCTCGCTCGCCGGCAAAGGAGTCGGAGACCACCGTGGTCACCAGGAAGAGGGATACCCACACAGCAGCGACGGGCACCAGCGGTGATGCGACCCACTCCCGCCCCATCTGCAGGGGCATGAACACGCCGAAAACACCGAGAAAGGCCAGTAGCCCCAGGCGTCCACGGCCGGCCCCCTGCGAGAGCTCCTTCCACTCCTTCCACATAACGGCCCAGATGTCGCCGATCATTGTGCCTCCTCCATCAATGTCAGAAAGACCTCTTCCAGGCTGACCTCATCCCGGCGCACTTCGTCCACCTGGACGCCAGCCTTCACCAGGGCGGCCACCAGGGGGGCGATCTCCGTCCTTTTGCGCAGGGTCAGGGAGAGGACGCTGTTCTGTAGTGCTGCCTCGGTCACCTCGGGTCGTGCCCGTAGCAGAGCCAGCACTTCATCGGTGAACCCACGCCCTGTCACCGTGACCTGTGGCGCTCTGGCCCTGCTACGCAGTTCGTTCAGGGACCCGACGGCCAGCAACCTCCCCTCTCGAATCACGCCCACCAGGTGGCACAGCTTCTCCGCCTCCGCCAGGTTGTGGGTGGTCAGGAAGACCGTCACCCCCTCACGGGCGACCAGTGTCGCCAGGTCCTCTTGCACCGCGGCTGCGGCCACGGGATCCAGCCCTGCTGTCGGCTCGTCCAAGAAGATCAGGGACGGTCGGTGCAGGAGGGCGCGGGCCAGAGCCAGCTTCTGCTTCATCCCTCGGCTCCAGGTCCTGACCCGCTCTTTCCGCCTTTCCCACAGGCCCAGGCGGGTGAGCAGATCCCGGATGCGAGCCTGTCGCTCCGCCCGTGGCAGGTGCCATACCCGGCCATAGAACTCCAGGTTGTCCTCCGCGCTCAGCCGTTCGTAGAGGCCGTGGTGTTCCAGCAGTGCCCCCACGCGGGCGCGGATCTCATCCGCCTGCGTTCGGGTGTCGAAGCCCAGCACCTCGGCGCGTCCCTCGGTTGGCTCCAGCAAGCCCAGCAACAGGCGGATGGTGGTCGTCTTGCCTGCACCGTTGGGTCCCAGGAAGCCGAAGATGGTGCCGGCGGGGATTTCCAGGGAGAGGCCATCCACCGCCCGGACGGTGCTGAAGTCGCGTGTTAGGTTGTCGGTGTAGATAGCTGTCTCTGTCATGCCGATCTCCTCGGACGGGCGTCGTCGGGTTCCGGGCCGGGCGTGGCTACATCACGTGTCGGAGCCAGGCCCGGGCTAGAAAGTAGACGGCAACCCCACCCAGTAGGATGGCTGAGGCCCACCGTCCTGACAGGTTGAGCATGCTGACCAGCGCCAGCCCCCCCATAACGGCGATGAAGGCATAGGTGGCTGCCCGGTAGGTGATGGCCTGCTCCCGCTCATCCCGCCGCAGAGGGGCAAAGGGCCGGCTGGGATCCACGACGAAGTGTCCGCTGTGAGCATACGCTATAAAGCCGGCCATCACCGCCAGCCCGATCGCTACGGCCAGCCAGATCGAGCCCATCGCCATCCAGGTCGCACCGGCGACCACCACGGCAAGGGCCGTCCGAGTAACGTAGTACCCCATCAAGTCTTTCATAAAGACCTCTCTCCTTCCGCGTTCGAGGGTGATGTCTCGAGCCAGAAGATGGATTCCACAGGCTCACCCAGCACCCTGGCCAGAAGGAGCGCAACCTGAACCGAGGGGTTGTAGCGCCCCTTTTCCATAGCGATGATCGTCTGCCGCGATACGCCGATTGCCTTGGCCAGTGCCTCCTGAGTCAAGCCGTGCCGGGCACGCAGTTCCTTCAGGCGATTACGGACCTCCATAGCGATGGTTCTCCCGTATTGGAGGGGCCGGCGTTACACTTGCATCGCGCGTTCCCCTGGGTTCTTGCTCGCGGCGAGTCCGTGACTTGCCGCCCGGCGGGAGCGGTTTCTTTCTGCTTCGGAAGTCTGGAGCCGACTGTATTGTAAAGCAGACTTTACATTTTGTCAAGTGTGCTTTACATCCATTGGATGATAGCGCACTGCCGCTCAGAGACGCCCGGGCGTCTTGGACGATGGCAGGTGAGACGAAAAGCCCCGTCTCCCAGCCAGGAGACGGGGCTTCGCTCACCCTTGAGCTCGTGGGGATGGCCTCGCGCGAGGGTCAGCGCAGGCCGGCCAGCTCTTGGAGCAGCCGCCAGTTCTGCAGCCGATCCTCCTGGGCCTTCAGCAGGATCTCGTTGGGGTTCCCCTCGGCGTCGAAGTTGCGGGCGAAACGGCCCTCGCTGCGGGCGAAGGTGATGAAGTCAATCCGCTCCCCCGTCTTGGGCACCACGTACCAATCCTCCTTCACCGCCGGGTTCCCCTTCAGGTCCAGCCGCTCCCGCATCGTCTCCCCCTTGCGTGGGTCGTAGATGAAGACGGGGAAGGCGCGGGATTCGACGGCCAGCTTGGCCTGATACCGGCTCCGGTCGGCGGCGATGCCGTGCTCCGGCTGGCAGGGCGTGTAGACGATCACCACCGCCGGGCCGGGATAGGTGTTGGCCTCCATCACCGCCCGGTAGAAGTGGTTGGGGATGGCCGTCACCGTCTGGGCCACGAAAACGTTGGGGTGCATCATCATAATGCGGCCCAACTCCTTCCGCTGCTCCTGCTTCCCCTTGATCGTCCTGCCGATGGCCGCCATCTTGGCCCCCTGGCCGGGGAAGGAGGCGGTGCTGGCCTGGCCTCCCGTGTTGGAGTAGACCTGGGTGTCCATAACGAAGACCTTGATGTCCATCCCCGAGGCCACCATCCGGCTGAGGGCCTGGAAGCCGATGTCGTACATCGCCCCGTCCCCGCCGAGGACCCAGAGCCGCTTCTCCTGCCAGCCCAGTTGATCCCAGTGGGCACGGATGCCCATCGCCGTCGTCGGTGCGTTCTCGAAGAGGGAGTTGATCCAGGGCACCAGGAAGGGGTTGTAGGGGTAGGTGGACCCGTAGACGGTGTTGCAGCCGGTCGCGGCGACGATGGCCATGTTCTCCCGACCGTACTGGTAGGTGGTGGCCGCCATCAGCATCCGCAGGGCCGTGGCCTCACCGCAGCCGGCGCAGGAGCCGGCCCCGCCCACGTAGCTGAGGGCCTCCTCGCTCAGCATGTAGTCCACCGGCAGCCGCTCGGAGATGAACTCCTCCGGCGTCGGCGGGAGCCGGCGGAAGAAGTTGATGGCCTTCTGGTAGATGGGAACGGTCTCGTCCCGCTTGGTGATCATGCTCAGGGCGTCAAAGCCCAGGTCGTGGCAGACCTCCACGCACTCGGCGCACCCCTTGCACTTGGTCGGGTCAATGAAGATGCCGAAGTAGCCGGGCGTCTGCCCCCGCCGCTCCCGCGACTCGTAGAACTTGCGGGTGACGGCGAACTGGTCGCGCAGGTAGGCCCGCTCCGCCTCGTCCTCGACGCCGGCCAGGTGCTCCTCCAGCGTCTCCGGCGTCACCACCTTGCCCAAGATGGCCGTGTCGGGGCAGGCGTTGACGCAGGACATACAGGCGGTGCAGCGCTCCTTGTGGAACTCGGGGATCTCCGGGGCCAGGTAGCTGAAGTCGCGGAAGGCCCCGGTCCCCGCCGGCACCAGGCTGCGGGCGGTCATCAGGTCGGCCGGCAACTCCTCCGGCCCCCAGCCCTCGTTGTAGCCGGTGATCACCCGCTGGAAGAAGGCTTCCACGTCAATCACGTCGGGGCTGTAGCCATCGCCGTCGCCCCCCGTGCTCACTTTCTCGATCTGAAACTGATCCGTTGTCACACCCATCGGTCACCTCTCCTCGGTAACGATCTCTCGAAAGGCCGGACTAGGCCACGCCGACCCGGGCGAACAGCCGCTCCCGTCCGATGGGAGGCGGCTCCTGGGCAATCACCTCCGGCGGGACCTCGAAGACCTCCTCGTAGCCCCGGCGGACGCAGATCAGGTTCTCCTGGACGACCTGCTCCCCGCGCTTGCCGAACTTCTTGCGCAGCGCCTCCTCGGCCGACGCCATCAGCGCCTCCTTGGAGAGGCCCGCCTCCTCGGCGAAGGGGGTGGCCTTCAGGAAGACGCCCAGCAGGACGATCCCCTGCATCCGCACCTCCAGCGCCGGGTCGGTGGCCACCTCGCGGGCGATCTTGGCCGAGTCCAGCGCCATCACCCGGATCTTGCGCTCCCGGATCGCCTTGCGGGCGTAAGCAGGCACGTGCCGCCAGATCTCCATCGGGTCGGTGTAGGGCGTCTGGATGAAGAGCGTCCCGCCGGGGCGCAGGCCGGCCACCGGGTTGCCCGTGTAGAAGGCGTCGGTGCTGTGGACGTAGACGAACTCGATGGTGGTCAACTCACTGTGTAGCCGGATCCGCTCCCGCGCCAGCGTCAGGTAGAAGGTGGTGGGCAGCCCCTGCTTCTCGGCCCCGTACTTGGGGTAAGCCTGCACGTAGAGGCCGAAGAGGTCGTTCATCACGTCGGCGATGATCTTGTTGGTGGTGACGGAGCCGAACCCGCCCACCGAGTGGCCCCGCATCGAGAAGGCCCCCGCCGGACGGAGGTCGGGGTCGTGACCATCCCGCAGGGCCAGTTCGTGGTCCACGCCCAGGACGAAGTAGCGCTGGGGCTTCCCCTCGATCAGGTGGCGGAAGGTGGCGATGAGGTGGCCGGGGCGCACGTCCCGGCTGCCCAGGCCCGCCGAGCCGGAGTAGATGGTGGGAACCCGCTCCACAGCCGGGTACCCTTCCGTTCCGATGACGGCGTCGGCGAAGGCGGCCTTGATCTCCGCCGTCAGGGGGTTGGACTGGGCCAAGGGCACGTCCAGCCGCTCCAGGACGGCGAAGGCTTTCAGGTGCTTCAGGGCCTCCACCAGTTGCCGGCCGGGGAAGGGGCGGAAGCAGGTGACGTGCAGCGCCCCCACCTTCCAGCCCTCCTGCTCCCGCAGGTAGTCCACCACCGCCTCCGTCGTTTCCATCATGCTGCCCATCCCGACGATGGCGTACTCGGCGTCCTCCAGCCGGTAGGGCTCGACCAAGGCGTAGCGGCGGCCGGTCAGCCGGTAGAAGGTCTCCATCGCCTCGACAACGGCCGGCTCCACTTTCTCGTAGTAGTAGCGCTGGGCGATCTTGCCCTTCATGTAGCTGTCCTGGTTCTGGACGACGCCGACCTGGACCGGATGGTAGGGGTCCATCAGGTTGATCAGCTTCTCCCGAGGGTCGCCGACGAAGGTCTTCATCAGCTCGGGCTCGGGGTAGAGGATGTTCTCCACGGTGTGGGTGGTCAGGAAGCCATCCTGGACGTTGAGGAAGGGGGTCAGGCTGGCTTCGGCGGCCCGTCGGGCGATGAGGGCCAGGTCGGTGGCCGCCTGGGCATTCTTGGCGAAGAGGATGCCCCAGCCGGTGTCGGCGACCCCCATCACGTCGTCGTGCCCGGCGTGGACGTTGAGGCTCTGGCTGGTCAGCGCCCGGGCACCGATGTGGAAGACGACAGGCAGCCGCTTACCGGCGATGACGTAGAGCACTTCCTTCATCAGGATGAGCCCCTGGCCGGAGGTGAAGTTGGTCACCCGACCGCCGGCGGCAGCGAACCCCTCCGCAGCCGAGGCCGAGCTGTGTTCCGACTCCGGCTCGATGAAGGCCAGCAATGTACCCCACAGGTTGCGCCGGCCATTGGCAACCTCGGCCTGGTAGCCTACCCCCATCGGGGTCGAAGAGGTGATGGGGTAGGCGCAGGAGCCCTCTGTGATGTGGGTCTCCACCCAGACCACACCGGTCGCCCCATCCGACGTGGTCGGAATCCCCGGATAGGGGAACCGGTTCTCACCTTGCGCACTCATAAACCTCCCTCCTTTCACTTCTTTGGACATCGCCCTGAACCTCAGGTCTCTTTCGCCAACGTCACGCCTCCCGCGCCCACCTGCTGATCCTCATAGCGGGCCAGGACGAAGAGCAGCGAGGAGAGGCGGTTGAGGTAGCGCAGCAGCGCGTCGTTCTCCACCTGTCCTTCGTGAACCAGCCGGGCGACCCGGCGCTCGGCCCGGCGCACGATGGTCCGGGCTAGGTCCAGCGCGGCGCCGGCCAAGCTCTCGCCGGGGACGACGAACTCCCGGGGGAGAGCGATGGCCGAACTGAGGGCGTCGGTGGTCTCCTCCAACCAGGCAACCTGCTCATCCCCGATCCGCCGGAAACGGGGGGCCGCCTCCGGGGTCGCAGCCAGCTCGGCCATCAGGTGGTAGAGGTGGCGCTGTACGGTCAGCAGCACCCGGCGCGTCCGCTCCATCGTGCTTGTCGCCCGGGCCATCCCCAGCGCTGCCGACGCTTCGTCCACCGTGCCGTAGGCCTCAGGCCGGGGATGGTACTTGGGCACCCGTTCCGCCCCTAGCAGCCCGGTGTAGCCGTCGTCTCCCGTGCGGGTGTAGAAGGTTCCTGACATCGGCGAGGTCCCCTTGTGATCAGGGAGAGCGTGGTGGCGTTGCCGCCCCAACGCTCTCCCTCCTGTTCAACCTTTCGCAGTGAGGGGATAAAGTAGATTTGTGTCTAATTTTATCACCAATCGTCCGGGCCGTCAACAGACTAGGGCGCGGTGATTACCCATATCTTTGGAGATAGGGAGACTGGCCATCCACGAATGGGCACGAATACACGAATTAAGGACCGTCTCATTCGTGCATTTGTGAGAAATTCGTGGATGGCTTGCTACGGACCACTCTCTCGCTCACTTATGGGTAATCACTGCACTAGGGCAACTTGTCGAGTTGCCAACAACGGAGTACGGACCGTGGACTATGGACTGTCAACCTGCCGGAGCAACGCTTCGACCGCCGAGTGGGGGTCCACTTCCCGCCGCACCACCCGGGCGATGATCTCGTTGAGGCGTTCCTGGCCGATCTGGTCCAGCAGGTGGGCGATGAGCCGTTCTCGGAGCAGGTTTTCCAATTGGGCGGCGGCCCGCAGCCGCTCCCGCCGCTCCCACTCCCCGCTCTCCCGCAGGTAGGCCCGGTGATCGGCGATGCAGTCCATCAGTTCCGGCACCCCCTGGCCGCTGGTGGCGACCGTCTGGCAGATGGGCGGCTTCCACCCGTCGTCGGCCAGACCGACCAGGCCGGCCACCTCCATCGCCTGGCCGTGGTGCATCGTGACCTGGGGCTGACCCAGGTCCAGCATCATCTGCAGGGCGCGGACGGTGTGGATGGCTCCCTCCCGGTCCGCCTTGTTCACCACCAGGATGTCGGCGATCTCCAGCACGCCCGCCTTGAGGGCCTGCACCTCGTCGCCCAGCCCTGGTGCTTCCACCACCAGCGTCGTGTGGGCGGTGCGGGCGATCTCCACCTCACTCTGGCCCGCCCCCACCGTCTCTACCAGGATCACGTCGTAACCGACGGCGTCGAGCACCTGCACCACGTCCGCCGTCGCCCGGGCCAGCCCGCCCAGGCTTCCCCGGCTGGCCATACTGCGGATGAAGACGCCGGGGTCACCGAAGAGGTCACGCATCCGCACCCGGTCGCCCAACAGGGCTCCGCCGGAGAAGGGGCTGGTCGGGTCCACGGCCACGATCCCCACCGTGGCCCCCTGAGCCCGATAGGCTTTGGCCAGCTCGTTGACCAGCGTGCTCTTTCCCGTACCCGGCGCTCCGGTGACGCCCACGATGTGGGCGCGACCGGTGTGGGGGTAGAGGGTGGAGAGGGCTTCGTGGGCTTCCGCGCCGTTGTTCTCCACCAGGGTGATCAGGCGGGCCAGGGCCCGCCGGTCCCCCGTCAGCGCCTGCTCAACCAGCTTCATCACCGCGCACGTGCTCCTCGATAAAGCTCACGATCTCGTCGGTGATGGTACCGGGGCCGAAGACGGCGGCGATGCCGGCCTCCTTGAGGGCTGGCACGTCTTCGTCGGGGATGATGCCGCCGGCGATCACCAGCACGTCATCCAGCCCCTGCTCTCGGAGCAACTGGACGACCCGGGGGAGCAGGGCGTTGTGGGCCCCGGAGAGGATGCTCAACCCCACGACGTCCACGTCCTCCTGGAGGGCCGTCTCGGCGATCATCTCTGGGGTCTGGCGCAGGCCGGTGTAGATCACCTCCATGCCGGCGTCGCGCAGGGCGCGGGCGATCACCTTGGCCCCCCGGTCGTGACCGTCCAACCCCGGCTTGGCGATCAGGACGCGGATCTTTTTCTTCATACCTACCCCCTCTGGACGGGTGTTCATCCAGATGTTGCGACGGCAACTTCGCTCGCCGCACCGTTGGACACAAGCCGCTTCGGATAGGGGATGAGAAGGCTCTCTACAACAATTTCAATGAATTCCTGAGATGGGGCTTCTTCACCTTCCACCTCCAGGCACAACTCAATGGCCTCTCGTATTCGCTCCATTAGGGTGTCCAACGATCTCGCTTGAGTGTGACAGCCGTGCAATTCTGGGACGCTGGCTACATAGTAACCTTCCGCATCGCGCTCAATGATAACGTTGAAGACCTTTGCCATTTGCCTTCACTCCTATTCCCCTCGTCTGGGCAGGGGTGTGACTCGGGTATGTGTGGGGAGGAAGCAGTTCGTCGAAATCCGTCTGATGAGGTCGTGGCGTTGTATACCCGTTTCTCGGCAGCCCGCCTGATTATACTCCAAATCAGGGGGGTTGAAAAGGCCGGGGCATGCAGAAGGACGCCGAGGGAAGCCCATCCGGCCTCCCCAGCGTCCTTCCACAACATAGGGAATTGAGCCGAACTACGCCCGTTGTCTCTGCCAGCGGGCAGTCAGGCGGGAGACGAGGCCGGCCGGCAGCGTCACCGAACCCATCGGGGCATCTTTTCCCAGGCCCGGCCCGTGGAAGTCGCTTCCTCCTGTCATCAGCAATCCGTAGCGGGCGGCCAGCGTTCCCAGACGCGCCACGTCTTGGGGAGTGTGCTCGGGGTAGTAGACCTCCAGGCCGTCCAGCCCTGCCTCCACCAGGTCTGGCAGTCGCTTCAGGATGGGATGGTGATCGGGATGGGCCAGCACAGCCACCCCGCCGGCCTGATGGATCACGGCGATGGCTTCCTCAGGGCGCATTCGCAGGCGAGGCACGTAAGCGGGGCCGTCGTTGCCGATGTACCGGTCGAAGGCCTCCCGTGCCGTCGCCACGTAGCCGGCCTCGGCCAACGCCCGGGCGATGTGGGGCCGCCCTATGGCCGGATCCTCACCGGCGATCTCCAGGACCCGTTCCCACTCCAGGGGCATGCCCAACTCCGCCAGGCGCTCGATCATCTTTCTGGCCCGCACCAACCGAGCCTCCCGCAGGATTCGGAGCCGTTCCTGCAGGGGCTCGTGGTTCGGGTTGATGTAGTATCCCAGGACGTGGATGTCGCCGTCGGGACCTTCCGTGTTGATCTCGAGGCCGGGGATTACCTTCAGAGGACTGCCTGCCGCCGCCTGCTGGGCCTCACCGATCCCGTCGGTCGTGTCGTGGTCGGTGAGGGCGATCACTTCCATCCCCTGGCGCAGGGCCAGGTGGACTACCTCGGTTGGGGTTAACGAGCCATCGGAGGCAGAGCTGTGAACGTGAAGGTCAACCGAACAGATCATCGCGGCTCGACCACCAGCCGCACGGCCGTCCTTTCTTGCCCATCAATGTCCACTTCGGTGAAGGCAGGGATGCAGATGACGTCAATGCCGTCCAGGGCCAGGTAGCCGCGGGCAATCGCGGTGGCTTTGATGGCCTGGTTCACCGCGCCGGCCCCTATCGCCTGGACCTCGGCCCGGCCGTGCTCTCGAACCACGCCGGCAATCGCCCCCGCTACCGCCGTTGACCGACTACGTGACGAGACTTTGATGATGTCCATCTTGCGCCTCCTTCCAGGGGTGCCCAGCCGATTGCGCTCAGGCGCTCATTGTCAGAGCTGGGGATCAGGGAAATCATCTCGCCCACGCCCAATGGTCGCTTCACCATCGGTTACCGCTACATGCTATTGTACACGATTCATCCCCCAAAATCAAGGGTTACTGACCTTTAATACTCCCCTGAGAGCCCCCTTGGGGGGGCATAACCCGGCTCTCGTCGCCCTGCCCTCCCTGCTCCCGCCGGATCACGGAGGTGCTCTCAGGGATGCTTCACCACGAGCGGCAGATAGGTGTAGGGAGTCAGTGCGGTCTGGCGTCCCACCTCGTCGGCGCCGATCTCCACGACACCCTCCTGGATGCGGGGCTCCCCATCCACGTCCCAGTCACCGGAAGCGGTCAGGTTCTCCCCCGCGTTGATGGCGGGGGAGGTGGGGCGCAGGTGCAGGTCAGGAGCGGCCTCGTCCACGAACTGGGGATCGGCGAAGAGTCCGTGAGCATCGTTGCCTGTCCCGCTGCGGTAGGCGTCGAAGCCGGTGTAGGCCACCTGTTTCCACTGCCATTGACCCCCCGCCCGCCCCGTCGGGGCGAAGTAGAGGTTGTAGTCCACCACGTTGCCCGTGTTCTGGGCGTAGGGATTGCTGACGAAGAGGCCCTGGTCGTTGGCGTAGAAGATGTTGTTCTTGATGACGTTCTCCCGGGTGTCGAACTGGAGCCAGAGCTCGCCGTTCCCCTCCTGCAGCGTGTCGTTGTGGTAGAGGGTGTTGTTGACGAGGGTGCAGCGCTCGGTGGAGCCCCGGAGGGTGTCGTACCCGCCCAGGGCAATGCCGGCGATCTGGTTGTGGTAGATCAGGTTGTTGCGCACGGTGATGAAACGGGTGGCCCGCCCCGCGTGCTCGCTGGCCAGCTCGATGCCGATGTTGGCCGAGAAGACCTGGTTCTGCTCGATGAGGATGTGAGCCCCACCATCCACGTAGATGCCTCCGGCGCTGCGCTCACCGCCGTAGGCCGGGTTGGAGGCGCTGTCCACGTTGTAGATGGTGTTGCTGATCACCACGCCGTAGCGGGCCTGGTCGTAAGCCGCGTCGGGCGCGGTCCCCTCGAAGCCGATGAAGTCGAGGGCGATGTTGTTGGTATCGTGGATAAGGTTCTGGGTGACGGTGAACTGCTCCACGTTGCCGTTGAGCACCACCGCCTCGCTGGAGCCCAGGACCAGGTGGTGCAGGTGGTTGCCTTGGATGAGCAGGTGGCGGATGGGGGTTGCCCGGTTCCCGTAGACGGCGATCCCGTGGGCGTCGGCCCCCAACCCATCGGCATCCACGGGCGCGTGGGTCTCGATCCGGTGGATCTCGTTGTCCAAAATCTGGATGTGGTGAGAGGCTCCGGTGACCTGGATGGCCATCGGCACGCTGTTTCGCAGTGTGGTCGTGTAGTTGCGGATCTCGAAGCCCTGGATGATCAGGTAGCTCTGGTCTTCGATGTAGAAGGCGTTGACGCCGTCGGGGTCCGAGAGGCCCGTGCCGTCCAGCACCGGCCTCTCGCCGGGGTAGTTGCGAAAGGTGATGTAGCCGCCGGCCTCCGACCCGGAGACCAAGATGGTCACGGCCTCGTGGTAGACGCCCTCCCGGACGTAGACGGTGTCGCCGGGACCGACGCTCTCGGCGGCGTGCTGGATGGTCCGCCAGGGCTGGGCCTCGCTGCCGGGGTTGGCGTCATCCCCGTTGGGCGCGACGTAGTAGGCGGATGGCGCGGCCGCCCGATGGGGCCGTGGCCCGGTCAGGCGGGGGCTGCTCTCTAC
>WFUY01000249.1 GCA_015484715.1 Thermoflexales bacterium
TCGCCTCACCGCCCCGTCGCCTCATCGCCTCGCCGCCTCGCCGCCTCACCCTCCTCCCCCATCTCCTCCAACAGTTGCTCCAGCAGGGCCTCTTCCTCTTCAGGAGAGGTGACCTCCCCATCCAGCCAGGCATCCCGAAGCCGCTCCAGCAGCCGTCCTAACTGCGGTCCTGGCCGGAGCCCCCGGGCCAGCAGGTCGTGGCCGGTGAGGGTGGGGCGCACGTGGCGCAGCTTGTGGTAGAAGTGGGCGATCTGAGCGCGGGCCGTCTCGCTCTCGGTGGCCGCCCATCCCACCAGCAGCACCCGGGCCCGGTAGGCGTGGAGCAGCCGGTAGAGCCGGCTGGGGCGCAAGGGCTGCGAGAGCGTGTCCATCTGGTCCCGCAGGTGGTGGACCCAGCGCACGTCGGTGGCGGTGCGGGCCTGGACCTTCAGCCGTTTCAGGAGCGTCTCCCGGGCCTCCCGGTTCAGCCGGTAGATCAATAGGCCGAAGTAGGGGAAGATGAGGGAAGGGAGCTCGTCTTCCGGGGCCATGCGCCAGGCTCCGCTGGCGAGTCCTTCGCGTAGTCGTGAGAAGGCAACGCGGAGCCAGTCATCCACCGTCAGGTCGGGGTGGAGCTGGGCCAGCACGCCCAGCGACTCCAGCCGGGCCAGCACCCGCTCCGGCTCCGTCTCCTGGAGGATCAGCTCCAGTTCGTGGCGCACCCGGTCGCCGCTGACCCGCCGGAGCAGGGGAGCGGCCTCCCGGATCAGTTCCTCGGTGCGGGCCTCGATGCGAAACCCCAGCCGCTGCTCCAGCCGGGCGGCCCGCAGCATGCGCGTCGGATCGTCCACAAAGCTCAAGCTGTGGAGGACGCGGATAACCCCCTCGCGCAGGTCCTTCTCCCCGCCGTAGAAGTCCAGCAGTTCGCCGAAGCGGTCGGGGTTGAGGCAGATGGCCAGGGTGTTGATGGTGAAGTCCCGGCGGTGCAGGTCCAGCTTGATGGAGCCCCGCTCCACCTGGGGCAGGGCGGTGGGGTGTTCGTAGAACTCGGTGCGGGCGGTGACGAAGTCTATGGCCTTGGGGATGCCCGGCTTTCCCTCCCATCGGCTTCCCGGCAGCAACCACTTGGCGGTGCCGAAGCGACGGTGGCTGCGCACCCGTCCTCCGTACTTCCGCCGCAGTCGGTGGGCCAGCCGGATCGCCTCTCCCTCGACGACCAGGTCTATGTCGGTGTTGGGGATGCCCAAGAGCAGGTCGCGCACCAGCCCGCCGACGAAGTAGAGGTTGTACCCCATCTCGTCGGCCATCTGGCTGATGTGGCGGACCAGATCCAGGAGGGCAGGCGGGAGGGAGCGGCTGAGCAGGTCGGCGATCTCCTGCCGTCGGCTGACCACCGAGGGCATCCCCCACAGGTTGATCAGGTCGGTGCGGGTCACGATCCCCACCAGCCGGCCCTCGGCGACGACGGGCACCTGGCCCCAGCCGTAGGTTGTCATCACCTGCTGGAGGCGTTCGATGGAGTCGTCGGGGGAGACGTAGACCTCGCCCTTCTCCATCACCCGCTCGATGGGGATGCCGCTCAGGCCGTGGCGCAGCGCCCGGTCCACTGCTTGACGGGTTAGCAGGCCCACGATGCGTCCATTGTCCACCACCGGATACCCTTCGTGGCCTAGCCGCTGCATCCGCTCCGCCGCCTCCTGGACGGTCATCTGGGGGGAGAAGGTCTGGACGCCGTAGGACATAATCTGGCCGACGGTGATGGCCGGGCGGACGAAGCGAGGGAGCAAGCGGCGGAGTTCCGACCGCACCTCGTCCAGAGTTCGCTCGCGGATCAGGGCAGCGGCAGCGCGGGGATGTCCTCCGCCTCCGAAGTGGGTAGCGATCTGGGCGACGTCAATGGAGTCGGTGGTGCTGCGGGCGACCATCTGCACCCGGCGGTCCAGGGCCACCAACACGAAGAGGGCGGCCGGCTCGAAGAGATCGCGCAGCTTGTGGGCCAGGGTAGAGATCTCCTCGGTCAGTTCCGGGGCCTCGGCCCAGGCGATCATCACCGTCTGGCCGTCGAGGTCCAGCGTCTCCGTCTGCTCGATCAGTTGCTCGTAGAGGGCGCGTTGGTCAGGGGCCAGGGGATGGTGCAGGTACTCGTTGACCACGGCTAGGTTGGCCCCCTGTTCCAGCAGCCAGGCCGCCACCCGCAGGTCCCGGGGGGTCGTGGATTCGTAGGTGAGCTGGCCGGTATCCTCGTAGATGCCCAGCAGCAGGAGGGTGGCCTCCAGGGGGGAGAGGGTGAGCCCTTGCTCGGCGATCTGCTCCACCAGGAGGGTAGTCGTCGCGCCGGTAGGCTCGCCCGTGTAAGTCCAGCCGGCGGGGAGCTTGCGGCTCAGTTCGTGGTGGTCAATAATGTTGACCTGGATCTGGGGATCCATCTTTTTGAGGGTGGTTAGGCTCTGGGTATCCACGAGGATTGCACCCGTGATCCGCCCCCGAGGCAGGTCATCGGGTGCAACGAAGGGGAGCGCACCACCGTAGAGAGCCAGGAAGGCCCGCCCGTTCCGGTTGATGCGGCGAGGGAGCACAGGGATCGCCCTGGGGTAGAGCTTCGAGGCGGCCAGCAGGGATGCCAGGGCGTCGAAGTCAGCGTTTTCGTGGGTTAGAATTACGGTGAGCTCGTTTCGTGGACTCACGAAGGTTGTCCTCTATTCTAACCAATTTTACCAATTTTTAACTTTTCTTTGACGTGAGTTTAAGGTTTTCGGTGTAGGATGTAGCTCAGAGAGAGGCCCTGGATTGCGGTAAGCCCTGGTCATCGCACCCCCCCCATCCGCCAGGTCTCGCCCGCGCCAGACCGGGTAAGTCGCTCTCACACTGTGGCAACGTCGCAGCTTCATCGGCCTGACATCCCAGCCCGTTGTAGCCCACATCGCCGTACGTTCACCCGCGTCACAGCCGCAACGTCGCCCTTATGCATCATCGGCCCCGGTTTCGGTAACACCGCGCCGGGGCCTCTCTCTTTCCCGTGTCCTCGCCCGGCTCTCACGATGTGCGGCGGCGTACCGCCTCCAGGTGTTCCCGAATCCTGGGGATAGCGACTTCCCCCTCGACGGTCATCAGAGCAGCGGCCTCCTCCAGCGCTTGCAGCGCTTCCTCGTAGCGTTCCAGCTTGTAGTAGACCCAACCCAGTGTATCCAAGGCCATCGCCCGGGTGTAGGTATCCTTGGCATTTCGGACGGCCCGCTGAGCCAACCGGACGGCCTCCTCCAGGTCGGTACCCAGGTACTCAGCACGGTACCAGGCCCGGGCGCTCAGGACGATGGGATCTGAAGGGTCTTGCTCGGCGGCTCGTCTCAGGTCAATCATCCCCAAGTCGCTCTCTCCCATCTCGCCGTAGGTCAGCGCTCGTCCGACCAGGGCTGCCGTCAGCTCTGGCTGGATCTGGAGAGCTCTGCCGTAGTCGGCCAACGCCTCTTCGAAGCGGCCCAGGGCACGCAGAGCGTTGGCCCGATTCAGGTACCCGATGGGTTTTTCCGGCAGGAGGGTGACCACCTGCTCGAAGTCGGCCAGGGCCTCTTCCGCCTGCCCTTGCCATAGGTAGAGGGTTCCGCGTGTGTTGTAAGCCTCGGCCATCGCCGCGTCCAGGGCCAAGGTCTGCTCAGAGGCGCTTAGAGCTTCCGACCATCGCCGCAGTTGGACCAACGCCACGCCGCGTCCGTAGAGGGCCTGGATATGATTGGGGTTCCGCTCCAGGACGTAGTCGAAGTCTTCCAGGGCTGCTTCGGGGGCGTTGAGCTCAAGGTAAGAAAACCCTCGTTGGACCCGCAAGTCCAGGTCATCGGGGTTGCGGGCAATGTTTAGG
>WFUY01000250.1 GCA_015484715.1 Thermoflexales bacterium
CGCAGGTGGGTGTCGGCCTCGGGACCGGTCATTTCGGTGGCGGTGAACTCGCCGGTGGAGAGGTCCACGGCGGCCAGGCCATAGGCCCGCCCCCGGCGGGGGTCCTCCCGCAGGGCGATGGCGACCAGGTAGTTGGCCCCCTTCTCGGGCAGGAGCGTCTCCTCGACGACGGTGCCCGGGGTGATGACGCGGACGACCTCCCGGCGCACCAGCCGGCGCCCCTTGCCCGGCTTCTCCATCTGCTCGGCGATGACGACCTTGTACCCCTTCTCCAGGAGCCGGGCGACGGCGTTGGTCACGGAGCGGTAGGGGACGCCGCACATGGGGAGCCGGATCGTCTTGGAGAAGCGACGGCGGGTGAGGACCAGCCCCAGTTCGCGGGCAGCGATGCGGGCGTCTTCTTCGAAGAGCTCGTAGAAGTCGCCCAGGCGGAAGAGGAGCAGCGCGTCCGGGTAGCGGGCTTTCAGCGTCCGGTATTGGCGGAGCATCGGGGGTTGTTGGGTCATAGCACGCGATCACCGTGAACGGGAATCACGGATGGAGCCAGAGGAGGGCGACGAGGAGCAGGGCGAGGCCGACGGCCAAGGCCAGCCCGTCCACCGCCCGCAGCCGGTAGTCGTACAGGAAGGTGCGCCCCGGCCGGCCGAACCCCCGCGCCTCCATCGCCTCGGCCAGGTCGTCGGCCATCTGGAAGGCTTGTATGAGGAGGGGAGCCATCAAGGGCGGGTAGTGGCGCAGGGCAGCGAGGCCGGGCTCCAAGGGGATGCCCCGGGAGCGTTGGGCGTCGAAGATGTTCTGGGCCTTGCGGCCGAGGACGGGCACGAACTGGAGCGCGGCGCTGAGGACGAAGGCGACTTCGTAGGGGAGGCCGCTCTTGACCAGCGCGTTGCCCAGGTCCTCCGGTGGCGTGGTGCGGAAGAAGAGGAAGAAGGTGGAGGTCAGGGCCGCCAGCCGCAGGCCGGCCATCACGGCAGTGGGCAGGTCGAAAGCGAGCAGGGCGATGAGGAACCAGGAGGCGGTCATCACCGCAACCAAGCGCAGCCAGCGCAGGTAGGCCCGTCCCTCCCCGGCGACCAGGATAGCCAGGAGCAAGAGGCCCAGTTCCACCAGCAGCCCCTCCTGTCGGTGGGTGGCGACGATGAGCGTCCCGTAGAGGAGGGTCAAGATCAGGCGGGTGCGGGGGTCCATCCTCCGGCGCTTACCAAACATCGCGCGTTGGAGGGTAGCCATCTCTCCTCCCCTCCCTTCTCAGCCTTCCTCGTCGTCCTCCCCTTCCTCCCCGTCCTCCGGCTCCGGGCCCTCCTGGGCTTCCTCATCCACCAGCGGTAGGCGCTCCTTCAGTTGCTGCTGCCAGTACTCCCGGTCGTACACCGTCTCGTGGCGCAGCTCGTCCAGGTAGTCCGATAGCTGCCGTCTTTCCATGTCGAGCCGGAAGGCCAGGTCGGCAGCCCGGTAGCCGATCTGGGTCACCAGGCGCTCTATGGACGCCTTGTCCCCCAAGCCCTCCTCCAGGGCGTGCTGGATCGAGAACCGCACGCCCCGCCGGAACCCCTCCGCCGGCGTTGGCGCGTCCACGATCGCCTTCGCCTCCCTGTACAGCCGCAACCAGGTCTCCACCTCGGTCTCCGGGACCTCCAGGGCCTCGGCGATCTCCTCGTGGCTCCACTCCTCCTCGATGGCTTGTTCCAGGATCTCCACGCTCTCGGGCATCAACCACTCAAACCGGATGTTCCCGATGCCCAGGTGATCGGCGTAGTACTCGTAGCTGTAGCCGTACAGTTCGGCGGCCAGCATCTGCTCCCGGGTCAGCCGGGGCGCTTCGGATTCTTCCCAAAGCTCGGATGCCGGCAGACGGGCGACAAGTTCGTCTTCCCCCGGAGAGGTGGTCCGGTACAGCCACACGCTGCCCGCTTCCACTTCCTCACGCAGGTAGGCGATGATCGGTTCACGCATCGCCCGCCAAGGGATGGATTGCAGCCGTTCGAGCGCTTCGGAGAGGGGAACGAACTCGGCATCCAAAATCAGGTGGTCAGGGTCCGCCGGCTTCAGGGAGCCTATCCACTCCTCGACTTCAAAGACGAAGGTGAGGGAGCGATACCTTTCAAAGGGCTGATCGAGCTGAACGACGTAGGCCAGCCGTTTAGGTTCCTCGAACAGGAGGCCGGTCTCCTCGTAGACCTCACGGGCGAGGGCTTCGGTCAGCAGCTCCCACCCTTTGGCAAGGCCACCGGGCAGCGCCCAGGAGACGGAGGAGGTCTCAGGATCCCGTTGACGGACCAGCAGCACCGAGGAGTCCTGCCGGATCACCGCTGCGACCACCAGAAGTTGTGACCGCTGGAGTAGGTCTTCTGATCGTTGGGGCATCATGGGCAAACTCGCTTTCTAGCTTTGCGGAGGATACAAGGCACGAAGACCACAAAGGGCACCAAGATCACGAAGGCCACCAAGGAAGGGAAAGGGAAAACAGCCCTTTGTGCCCTTCGTGCTCGTCGTGCGCTTGGTGACCGGACCCAGCACCGCTTGTTCACGGCAGTCTGAGCCACAGAGGGCACCAAGATCACAAAGGCCACCAAGGGAGGGAAAGAGAAAACAGCCCTTCGTGTCCTTTGTGCCCGTCGTGCGCTTGGTGACCAGACCCGGCACCGCCTGTTCACGGCGGTGCTGACCAGCCCCCGGCTTAGCGACGCAGGGTGGCGACCAGCCGCCGGGGGTGCAGGAGGAGCCCCAGGGCGGTCCCGATGTCGGGCACGAGGATGTCGGCCTGGCGCAGGGCGTCGGCGGCCAGCCCCTCCGGCCCCAGGATGACGATGCCTAGGGCGGCGACCGCCAGCATCGCCGCGTCGTTGGCCCCGTTGCCGATGGCAACGACGGCGTCGGCCCCCAACTCCCGCACGAAGGCCGCCTTCTCCTCGGCCCCACCGATCCGATGGGCGGTGAGCCCCAGTTGGGCGTCTATGGCCGCCTGCCGGCCGTGGGTGTCCGCCGTCAGCAGGTGCACCTCCAAGTGTCGGCGCAGGGCGGTCAGCCCCTCCGCCACACCCTCCAGCAGGTGGCCGTCCAGGGCCAGGGTCCCGTTGACGTCGAAGACGGCGTGGGCCAGGCGGTACTCCCCCCGGCCCGGCACGGTGATGGTGATCATCTCCCGCTCCTGGTCAGCAGATCCGGGGCAACTGCTCTCCCACCAGGGTGTCCACGATGCGCGATCCGCCGATGCCGGTGCGGGCGATGACTATGCCCGGGTGCTCGGCAACCACCCGCCCGATGCGGGCCGCCTCCCGCCCCAGGGGATGGGCACGCATCGCCTCCAGGACCGCGTCGGCCGCCTCGGCCGGGAGCACGGCGATCAGCTTCCCCTCGTTGGCGACGTAGAAGGGGTCCAGCCCCAACATCTCGCAGGCGGCGGCCACGGCCGGTCGGATGGGCACGGCGGGCTCCTCCACCTCGATCCCCACGCCTGAGGCCGTGGCCAGCTCGTTCAGGGCGCTGGCCAGCCCCCCCCGGGTCGGGTCCCGCAGGCAGTGGA
>WFUY01000251.1 GCA_015484715.1 Thermoflexales bacterium
GTCTACTACACCTGCGCCCTGACCGGTGAGGGCGTGGACGCCCTGCGGGAGGCGATCCGAGGGCAACTGAGCGTTTTCGCCGGCCCCTCAGGGGCGGGGAAGAGCAGCCTCCTCAACGCCATCCAGCCGGGATTGGGCAAGGAGGTGGGGGAGGTGAGCCGGGCCACGGGCAAGGGCCGTCACACCACCGTCGTCCCCGAACTGGTGGCCCTGGAGGGTGGGGGCTGGGTGGCCGACACGCCGGGCATCCGGGCCTTCGCCCTCTACGAGATAGACCCGGAGGAGTTGGATGCCTACTTCGTGGAGATCGCTCCCCTGGTCGCCGACTGCGAGTTCTCCGACTGCACCCACCTCCACGAGCCCGGCTGTGCCGTCCGCCAGGCGGTGGCCGAAGGGCGCATCCACCCCAGCCGCTACGAAAGCTACGCCCGCCTGCGGGAGGAGCACCAGAAGCTGGCCGATATGTACTGGTGGGGGATCGAGGAGTGAGGCATAAAGCGTGTTGCGTATTGCATGAACTGCGCGACACGCACCACGAAGCCCATAACACGCACTATGGAATAAGGACCACGAGGGATGCTATCACCATCCGTTGACCCTTCACCCATCCTGAACGGCTTGAACCCCCAGCAGCGGGCGGCGGTGACCGCCCCCGACGGGCCGGTGCTGGTGCTGGCCGGTCCCGGCAGCGGCAAGACCCGCGTCCTGACCCACCGGGTGGCCTACCTGGTGCGGGAGCGGGGCTTCTCCCCTTACCGGATTATGGCCGTCACCTTCACCAACAAGGCGGCCCGGGAGATGCGCGAACGGCTGGAGGCGCTGTTGAGCCCCGC
Organism: Thermoflexales bacterium; assembly: GCA_015484715.1. Lineage (GTDB taxonomy): Bacteria > Chloroflexota > Anaerolineae > S140-20 > S140-20 > S140-20. Next base: position 834 of record WFUY01000251.1, read on the forward strand.
CGATGTCCGCCGCCTGACGGTGGGCACCTTTCACGCCACCTGTGCCCGCATCCTGCGCCGGGAGGCGGAGGTCCTGGGCCTCAGCCGCAACTACGTCATCTTCGATGCGGCCGACCAGATCGCCCTCATCAAGCAGGTGCTCAGGACGCTGAACCTGGATGAGAAGAAGTACGCGCCGGCCGCTCTGCGCCAGGCCATCGCCAAGGCGAAGCAGGAGCTGATCCCCCCGGAAGCCTACACCACCTCTACCTACTATGCCGAGATCGTCCGCCGGGTCTACGAGCTCTACCAGCGCACGTTGCGGGACAACGATGGGCTGGACTTCGCCGACCTGCTGATGCTGACGGTCCGGCTCTTCCAGGAGCATCCCTCGGTGCTGGCCCGCTACCAGGAGCGCTACCAGCAGATCCTGGTGGACGAGTTCCAGGACACGAACACGGCCCAGTACGCGCTGCTGCGGCTGCTGGGTGGGAGGCACCACAACGTCTTCTGTGTGGGCGACGAGGACCAGAGCGTCTACCTGTGGCGGGGAGCCGACTACCGCAACCTGCTCCGCTTCCGCCAGGACTTCCCCCAAGTCCGCCTCTACCTGCTGGAGCAGAACTACCGCTCCACCGAGACGATCCTGGAGGCGGCCCAGGCGGTCATCCGCCCCAACCCGAACCGGGTGGAGAAGGCTCTCTTCACCCGGCGGGGCCGGGGGCCGAAGATCGTCGTCCACGAAGCCTACAACGAGGAGGACGAGGCCCGCTACGTCGTGGAGACCATCGCCCGGCTGGCCCGCGAGGAGGGCATCCGGCCCGGCGAGTGCGCGGTGATGTACCGGACCAACGCCCAATCCCGTGCCCTGGAGGAAGCCTTCGTCCAGGCGGGGATGCCCTACCGGCTGGTGGGGGCCACCCGCTTCTACCAGCGGCGGGAGATCAAGGACTTGTTGGCCTACCTGCGGGTCGTCCACACGCCGACGGACTGGGTGAGCATGCGGCGAATCATCAACGTGCCTCCGCGCGGCATCGGAGCCAAGACGTTGGCCTGGCTGGAGCAGACGGCCCATCGGGAGGATGTGCCGGTCTGGACGCTGCTGCGGCGGGTGCGCGGCGACGAGGAAGGGCCGCCCCCTGCCGGCCTGGGATCGCGGGCGCGGCGGGCACTGGCCGCTTTCACCGGGCTGGTGCAGGGCTGGATCGAAGCGGCCGAGGGGCTCACCGTCGCCGAATTGATCCGCCGCATCCTGGAGGAATCCGGGTACGCTGCCTACGTCCAGGATGGCAGCGAGGAGGGGCGGGAGCGCTGGGCCAACATCCTGGAACTGCGCAACGTGGCCGCCGACTACGCTCACCTCACCCTGACCGACTTCCTGGCCGACGTGGCCCTCGTCTCCGACGTGGACAACCTGGAGGAGACGGCGGACGCGCCGACGCTGCTGACCCTCCACAGCGCCAAGGGGTTGGAGTTCCGTGCCGTCTTCATCACCGGTCTGGAGGAGGGGCTGCTGCCCCACCAGCACGCCTTCGAGGACCCGGAGGAGATGGCGGAGGAGCGACGGCTCTTCTACGTGGGCATCACCCGGGCCAAGGACCGCCTCTACCTGACCCGGGCCTTTCGGCGCACCGTCTGGGGGCAGTCGGAGCTCACTCGGCCCTCCTGTTTCCTGGAGGACATCCCCGGCGAGCTGGTGGTGGGGCACCATCCGGGGGCCGGGGGAGGAGCTGGTGGTGGTGTCGGCGCTTTCAAGGAGATGCTGGCCTGGTCGGGGGCGTCGTCCCGGCCCGCCCCGCCGCCGGCGTTGCAGTTCCGGCCCGGCCAGCGGGTGCGCCATCCCACCTTCGGCGAGGGGGTGGTGCTGGAGAGCCGGGCCAGGGGCAGCGACGAAGAGGTGACCGTCAACTTCGAGGAGGTGGGAACCAAGCGGCTCCTGGTTAGCTTTGCCCGCCTGGAGAGGGCGGGGTGAATCGCTCTCAGCCCGTATAGAAC
>WFUY01000252.1 GCA_015484715.1 Thermoflexales bacterium
GTGCTGGGTCATCCCCTGAGGGTCTATCTCGGCGAACTTCTGGGTATCATCCAGGTTGATCATCTCTTTCTCCTTGTGATCGGGGTTTGGCGTTGGTCACGCTCAATCTCTGTCCCTAGCCGGCATTCGTTGATTCGTTCCCCCCATTCGTTGTCCCATCCCCCCGCTCTAGGGCCATCCGGTAGATGCGGCGGCGGGGCCAGCCGGAGAGGGCGGCGAGCCGGCGGGCAGCCTGGCTGGGCGAGAGCCCTGCGGTCAGCAGTTCGGCCAGCGCCTCTCGGACCGCCTCCTCTTCCCAGACGGTCTCTTCGGGGGAAGCGCCGGCGATGACCAGGGTGATCTCACCGCGCGGAGGGTGGGCCTCGAAGTGGGCACGGGCCTCACGGACGGTGCCGCGCCACACCTCTTCGTGGAGCTTGGTCAGTTCTCGGGCCACGGCGATGGGCCGATCGCCCAACACCGTCTCGATGTCGGCCAGGCTCTCCAGGAGCCGGTGGGGGGCCTCAAAGGCGACGAGGGTGCGCTGCTGGTCGGCCACCTCGGCCAGCAACCGCCGACGCTCTCCCGACCGCCGGGGCAGGAATCCGAGGAAGACGAAGGCATCGGTGGGTAAGCCGGAGACGACGAGGGCCGCGACGAGGGCCGACGGTCCGGGCACCGGAACGACGGGGAACCCCCGGGCCAACGCCTCCCGCACCAGCAGGTAGCCGGGGTCCGAGAGGCCGGGCGTGCCCGCGTCACAGACCAAGGCCACGTCCCCTTGGGTCAACGCCTCCAGGATTGGCTCCAACTTCAGCCGCTTGTTGTGGTCGTGGTAGCTGGTTTGAGGGGTCGAGATCCCGTAGTGGGCCAACAGCCGGCCCGTGTGGCGCGTGTCCTCGGCGGCGATCAGGTCCACCTCTCGCAGGACGCGCAGCGCCCGTAGGGTGATGTCCTCCAGGTTGCCGATGGGGGTGGCCACCACGTAGAGGGTGCCCATAGGGTCAGCGCCTGGCAGGTGCGGCGATCCTGTGGGGGATGCCGGTCAGCAGCCCTTCCTGCTCCTTGAAGGGTTCCAACACCACCAGACCACCCTGCCGGATCTCGTACCGCCGGATCTCCTTGTCGTGGTCGCTGCCGCGCATCTTGAGGACGACCATCGCCCGCTGGATGGCGCTCTCGATCTCGACGTAGCGGAGCAGGATGATGGCATCCACGATGAAAGAAAGGCGGCCCCGATCAGCCCTTAGGTGGGTGGTGCGCTTCTCCTCACCCAGCAGAAGGGATGTTACTCCCTCACGCCGTAGGGCGTTCACCAGGCTGTTGTAGATGCGGCGCAAGTCGTGGGGGTCCCGGGTGAGCCGCTGAAAATGGGTCACGCTGTCCACAACGACCCGCTGAATTTGACCGGTCATCAGCAGCTCGTTAAGCGGACTGGAAGGGATTTCCAGGTTGGAGAGGAGCACTTGAGGAGAAGTGAAGAGTAAGTGGAGCTTGCCAGACTTCTCCAGAGCGGTCAGGTCCCAGCCCAGAGAGGCCGCATCCCGGTGGATGGATTGGGGGAACTCCTCGAAAGAGATGAGCAACCCGCCTTCGCCCCACTGTTGGGCACCGTGGACCAAGTACTGGAGCCCCATCGCCGTCTTGCCGGTCCCCGGCGCTCCGCGCACCAGCACGGTAGAGCCCTGGATGAATCCTCCCCGCAGCATTTCGTCTAGTCCAACGATACCGGTCGGTACACGCTTCTCTGTTTCACCCATCGCTCTCTCTCCCACCTAAGGTGTCGGTTGCCTCTCAAGGGGACCGACATCCGCGATCATCAGTGGTTGCGCACGAAGTAGACGAGGGCCAGGTTCCGCCGGCAGTCCTTGACCGTGGTTACCTTCACCGGATCGGAGACGGGCTGCCCCTGGTCCCAGAGCTGGATCGTCCACTCCCCCTCCTTGGGCTTGCTGTCCAGGAAGAACTCCCAGCCGCTCTCTCCATAGGCCGGCGCCGACCCCGAGTAGGTAACCAGAGGGTTGCTGTCCCCGTAAGGACCGCCTTTGAGCACCACAGCGATCCCTGTGACATCCTCGCCCTCCAGGCCGAAGACGCGCCCGGCGATGCCCAACCAGGCACAGCCGGCGGTATTGGCGAAGTTGGCCGTGTAGATCACCTCTCCTTGGAGGGTGTAGGGATAGAGAGAGC
>WFUY01000253.1 GCA_015484715.1 Thermoflexales bacterium
ACCCCGGAAGGAGATGCCGATGGCGCGAGATGAGCATCTTTACGCTCAAGTCACTTCCTTCAGTAACCTGTACCTGGCTTATCGGGCAGCCGCCCGGGGGAAGCGCGGTCAACCGGAGGTTGCCGCCTTTGACTTCGACCTGGAGGCCAACCTGCTGCACCTTCAGGAAGAGCTCCGGAACAAGACCTACCGCCCCGGTCCCTATCGCTCCTTCTACATCCACGATCCCAAACGGCGCCTCATCTCCGCTGCGCCCTTTCGAGATCGCGTCGTTCACCACGCACTGGTGCGGGTCATCGAGCCCCTTTTCGAACGCGGCTTCATCGCCGATTCCTACGCCAATCGGGTGGGAAAGGGAACTCACCGGGCGCTCGACCGCTGTCAGCAGTTCGCCCGTCGCTACCGCTACGTCCTGCAATGTGACATCCGCCAGTTCTTCCCCAGCGTTGACCACGCCATCCTCAAGGGAATCCTGGCCCGCAAGATCGCCGACCCGGACGTGATGGAGCTGATAGACCGCATCCTGGAGGGCGGTGTGGGCGTGCTCTCCGAAGAGTACGAGATGGTCTGGTTTCCCGGGGACGACCTCTTCGCCGTCTACCGTCCCCGGGGGTTGCCCATCGGCAACCTCACCAGCCAATTCTGGGCCAACTGTTACCTCAATCCTCTGGATCACTTCGTGAAGCGGGTGTTGCGCTGTCGCGGCTACCTGCGGTATGTGGACGATTTTCTGCTCTTCGCCGACGACAAACGGCGGTTGTGGGACTGGAAGCGGACCCTTCAGGACTTCTTGGCCCGTCTTCGCCTGACCCTGCACGACCGGGAGAGCACCGTCTACCCGGTGACCCAAGGCATTCCTTTCCTGGGGTTCCGGGTCTATCCCACCTACCGCCGTCTGAAACGGCGCAATGGCGTAGCTTTTGCTCGACGGCTGCGACGCTGGTACGCGGCCCTGGCGCGGGGCGAGATGAGCTACGAGGCGCTCCATCGGCGCGTTCAGGGTTGGGTAGCCCACGCTGTCCACGGGGACACCGAGGGGCTGCGCCGTTCCCTACTCGCCTCCATCCCCATTCCTCGGAGCACCGGATGAAGGAATCCCCCATCTTCACCCGAACCTACGACCTGCTTCGCTGGTTGATCCCGATGACGATCAAGTTCCCCCGGCAGCAGCGGTTCGTGATGGCAGAGGCCGTACAGCGGACCGCCCTGCGTTTCCAGGAGCGGTTGATCGAAGCGGCCCGCGCCGAGGATCCGATGCCGTTGCTCCGCCAGGCCGATGTGGACCTGACCAAGCTGCGGTTTTACCTGCGCCTATGCCGTGACCTGCATCTGATGAGTATGGGGCAATATGCGCACGCTGCTCGGATGATCAACGAAGTGGGACGGCTGCTGGGCGGCTGGATGAAGAAGGTCGAGAAGGCAGCGTAGGGGGTGCCCCTGCGTGGTCTCGGGGCCGGGCCGCCACCACCGGGTGGTGCGCGGTGGCTCTTGGAACAACAATCAAAGGAACGCCCGCTGCGCGTACCGCAACAGGAACGACCCCGACAACTTCAACAACAATCTGGGCTTGCGGGTGGTGGTGTCCATAGCTCGCCGGATGGCCCTGCTCCTCGGCAGGGCCGTTGAGGGGCCGGCAAACCCTGGCGTTCACGGACGCAGGGCGGTGCCCGAGGGAGAGCCAGCCCGGCCCGGCCCCGGTCGCGCCCGCTGTCCGGGGAGCAGCGGCCGGCCAAATAGAGGGGGCGCGTCGAAGGCGCCCATCCCTGGGCTCCGAAGGAGGTCCCGGACCAATGCGCGGCTCAGGGAACGTCCCCGTTTGGGGCCGGGTGGACCTATGCTCCACCCGGCCCATCCGAAGCCGACGGAACCGGAAAGGAGGGTGGACGATGTCCGAATCGAAGCGGAAGACCGACCAGGAACAACCCACGTCGGTGGATACCGGTGGCGGAGCCTACGTGGGGGGCTCCGTGGACACAGGTGGCGGAGACTTCGTGGGCCGCGACCAGATCATCTCCATTCAGGAGACCCACGGGGAGGTGACGCTGGAGGCCTTCCTGGCCTTGCTGGCGGAGTTGCGGCAGGGGCTGTCCACGGCCAAACTCGACCCCGACACCGCTCAGGCGGTGCAGACCGATCTGCAGACGGTCGAAGCCCAGGCTCAGAAGGCCCGCCAGGGAGCGAAGCCCAGCCGAGCCCTCATCGTGGGCAAGCTCAAGGGCGTCGCCGAGATGCTGACCGAGGCGGGCAAGGTGGCTACCGCTGCAGCCTCCCTCTTGCCCTTGGTCGAAAAGGCCCTCACCTGGGCCGGTCGGTTGTTCCGCTGATCCCGCCGACCGGCACGACTCCGACATACAGGGCTGAACCCCCGCGCCGAGAAAGCGAAAGCCCTCTGCGGGGGCTGGGTTCGTCCAGCCCGCAGCCCGAGGGCTTCCGCCTCGGGCGAAGTGGGGCGGGATCAAGTTCGCCGGGAGAACCGCCGCCGGCCCGACTGCAACGCGAGGGAGAAACTCTCATAAACCAGAGGAGGGAACCGTGACCAGCATCAGCCATCGGATGGCGCTCTTTGCGCACCAGCTCACCTACGACCAGATTCCCCCCGAGGCGATCCGCGAGGCGAAGCGCTTCCTGCTGGACAGCGTGGGCTGCGCCCTGGCCGCCCTCCCCAACGAGGATATGCGGGCGGCCCACCGCTACATCGTGGAGCTGGGCGGAACGCCCGAGGCCACGGTCATCGGAACCGGCCACCGCACCAACGCCGC
>WFUY01000254.1 GCA_015484715.1 Thermoflexales bacterium
CACCAGGTCGGTGCCGGCCGGGGTGGTCACCCGGATGCGCCGGCCGCCCTCCCAGAGGGCGGCCAGTTGTTTCCCCTCGGCGTAGAGGGCTTCGTAGTCGGCCAGGGCTCCGCCGGTGGTGAAGTTCTCCAGCCCTCGGAAGACCATCGAGATGGTGCGCAACCGTCGGGCGTTGTAGAGGCGTTTGACCGCCTCGGCGTAGGTGGGGGCGCCGGAGAAGCGGGTCAGCCCGATCAGGCAGTCCGCCGCCTCCAGCCCCCGCTCGATCATCGGCGTCAGGTCGTTGCTCCGCGACCGGTCGCGGGTGGGCATGATGGCGATGGTGTACTCCGCCCCCACGCTCTCGACGATGCCGGCCAGCAGGTAGGCCATCGTCATCTCGGAGCCGGGGTCACAGACGATCATCACGTTCTCCCCCGGCCGGACGGCCAGGAGACGCCGGACGATCAGATCGGCACTGCGGGTGAGGTCAATGGTCCGTGGGTCCACGTTGTTCTTGCCTCCTTGTCCACGTCGTCAACGGCAAACCGGCTCGTCAGATCACCCCCTCGGCCCGCAGGTGAGTGATGGCCTCCTCGTCGTAGCCCAGCAGACCGGTGAGGATCTCCTCGGTGTGCTGTCCCAGCAAGGGCGGGGGGCGGCGGATGGCAGCCGGCGTGGCCGAGAGCTTGGCCACCGGCCCGACCAGCCGGATGGTGCCGGCGGTGGGGTGGTCCACCGTCTGGACCATCCCCCGGGCCAGCACGTGGGGGTCGTTGAGCACCTGGGCGACATCGTTGATGGGGCCGGCCGGGATCTTGGCCTCGTGGAGCAGCTCCAGCCAGGCCGCCGTGGGGCGGGTGCGGAAGAGGGCCTGCAGGCGGGGCACCAGCTCCTCTCGGTGTTCCACCCGGCCCGGGTTGGTCTGGAAGCGCTCGTCCTCCCACAGGTCCATCCGGCCGGCCACCTGGCAGAAGCGCCGGTACTGCCGGTCGTTGCCGATCCCCACGGCGATGTAGCCGTCGGCGGTGGGGAAGACCTCGTAGGGCACGATGTTGGGGTGGGCGTTGCCGTACCGCCGGGGGGTCTCCCCGCTGACCAGGTAGTTCTGGGCCACGTTGGCCAGCCAGGCCACCTGGGCGTCCAGCAAGGCCACGTCAATGTACTGGCCCTCGCCGGTGCGCTCCCGGTGGTGGAGGGCGGCCAGGATGGCGGTCGCGGCGAAGAGGCCGGCCGTGATGTCCACGATGGCGACCCCGACCTTGTGGGGCTCCCCCTCGGCGGGGCCGGTGATGGACATGATGCCCCCCTCGGCCTGGATGACGAAGTCGTAGCCGGGCCGGTCCCGGTAGGGGCCGGTCTGGCCGTAGCCGGTGATGCTGCAGTAGATCAGGCCGGGGTTGAGGGGCCGCAGCGACTCGTAGTCCAGCCCCAGGCGGCGGGTGGTGCCCACCTTGAAGTTCTCGATGAGCACGTCGGAGCGGGCGACCAGCTCCCGCAGGATCCGCCGCCCTTCCTCGTGCTTGAGGTTCAGCGTCAGGCTGCGCTTGTTGCGGTTGACGGCCAGGAAGTAGGCGCTCTCGCCGCCGGCCCAGGGCGGCCCCCAGTGGCGGGTATCGTCCCCCCGGCCCGGAGCCTCGACCTTGATCACCTCGGCTCCGTAGTCGGCCAGGAGCATTGTGCAGAAGGGGCCGGCCAGGACCCGCGAGAGGTCTAGGACGCGGATGCCGGCCAGGGCAGCGGTTTCGAGCGGGCTGCCTTGATTACCAGAGGACCTGTACATCATAGCGGGAGATCTGCTTGTCTGCGGTTAGGATGGGAATCCCCTCCACCTGGCTCTGGGCTATCAGGATCCGGTCGAAGGGGTCGCGATGGTGAGGTGGAAGGTGGTAGACCTGGAGGGCATGGACGAGCTGAATGGGAAGCACCTGAAACGCATTCTGCTCGATCTGCTCAATGATGAAACGCAAGGAACCCCCTGGCAATTCAATTCGTCCCAGCCTGGCTTTGATGGCGATTTCCCAACCGCTGCCGGCGCTGAACAGCACCTCATTGTAGCCGTCCCCGATGATCCGACGGGCGAGCTCCGAGAGGCGCGGATCATCTGTAATCCACCAGAGGAAGACGTGAGTGTCCAACAGCACCCTCATTGCTCAAAAGCCTCCAAGAGGTCTTCCGGTAAGGGAGCGTCAAAATCGGGGTGGATGACCACCTTCCCGGCCGCGCTTCCCGGTTCCCGACGCGCGGGGGTCTTGGCAATGGGGACGAGGCGGGCAATAGGACGACCCGCCTTGGCGATCACGATCTCCTCTCCGGCCATCACGCGCAACAGCAGGCGAGACAGATGGGTTTTCGCTTCGTGGATATTGACGACCGTCATAGCTCCCTCCCTGGGTAATGGAGATCGAGTCAGAGGTATTGTAGACTAAGTCTCTAGTCTAGTCAAATCCACCGGCGAATCTCACGCGAAAGCGCTCTCCCCGGTGAGCGCTCGACCGATGATCAGCGTCTGGATCTGGCTGGTGCCCTCGTAGATGGTGGTGGCCAGGGCGTCGCGCAGGTGGCGCTCCACCGGATAGGCGTCGGTGTAGCCCAGCGCTCCGTGGATCTGGATGGCGGTGCGGGCGGCCCGTACCGCCAGTTCGGTGGCGTAGAGCTTCGCCATCGAGGTCTCCAGGGTGTTGCGCACCCCCCGGTTCTTCAAGTGGCCGGCCCGGTAGACGAGCATCCGGGCCGCCTCGACCTCGACGGCCATCCGGGCGATCATCTCCTGGACGAGCTGGAAGGCGGCGATGGGCTTTCCGAAGGCGTAGCGCTGACGGGCGTAGGCGATGCTGGCCTCCAGGCAGGCCCGCGCCACGCCCACGCTGCCGGCCGCTACCCCGTAGCGCCCGTTGTCCAGGGCGCTCATCGCCACCTTGAAGCCCTGGCCCACCTCGCCCAGGACGTTCTCCTCCGGCACCCAGACGTCCTCCAGCGTCAAGTGGGCCGTGTGGGCCGCCTTCAGCCCCATCTTGCCCTTCACCCGCTCGACGGTGATGCCGGGGCTCTCCATCGGCACCAGAAAGGCGGTGATCCCCCGGTGGCCCCGGTCGGGGTCGGTCTGGGCGAAGAGGAGGCAGAGGCCGGCCTCGCTGCCGCTGGAGACCCAGGCTTTGCGCCCGGTGATCCGCCAGCCGTCGCCCTCCCGCCGGGCCTGGGTGCTCTGGTGGACGGCGTCGGAGCCGGCCGTGTGCTCGGTGAGGGCGAAGCAGCCCAGGTAGCGCCCCCGGCTCAGGTCGGGGAGGTAGCGCTCCTTCTGGGCCTCCGTCCCCCAGCGCAGGATGGTCAGGGCGACCAGAGAGTTGTGGACCGAGAGGATGGTGCGCACCGAGGAGCAGACGCGCCCGATCTCCTCGAAGACGCAGGCTTCGCCGATGAAGTCGGTGCCGTAGCCGCCGTAGGCTTTGGGCACCGTCGGGGTCAACAGGCCCATAGGGGCCAGCTTCTGGATGATCTCGTGGGGGAAGCGCTCCTCCCGGTCGTTGCGGGCGGCCACCGGCGCGATCTCGGCCTCGGCGAACTCCTGGGCCAGGCGGCGCACCTCCTCCTGGGCAGG
>WFUY01000255.1 GCA_015484715.1 Thermoflexales bacterium
CACCGGTAGGGTACGGGCCACAGGCGTGCCGGCCATCTGTTTGAGCCAATAGGCCTTCGCCGCCTCCCCCGCCTTGGCCGGCGTGGGTGTCATCGAGAAGCCGGCCAGGAAGATAGCCAGGCTCTCCCGCCAGGAGAGAGCCCGCACTCCCACCAACCGCAGGTAGTAATGCCACTTGACGAAACGGAGCAGGTAGTTCATCGCCGTCAGCCCCAGGATGAAGGGAAGATAGGCCCAGGTGAATCGGCCCAGCGCGTGACGGACGGCGCTCAGGTCGGCGTAGAACAGGAGGCCGAGGACGACGACAAAGCCGAAGAAGAGCCCCAACAGCAGCCGGCGGCCCATCTCCTTGTCGGTCACCCTCCCCCGGTTGGCGACGCCCGTTGCCAAGTTCACCTCTCCCTTTCGGACAAAGCGGCTTCTAAAAGATCGGCTACGCCCAGAGTCTCCGCCCAATCCCGTAGGTAGGCCAAGTCCAAACGCTTCCCTTGCGCCTTCAGGATGCCCAGCACGTCCTGCCACTGTCGTTGGGAGACCTCCCGCCCCATCCGATACCACTCCAGTTTCGCCAGAACGGTGTCTTCGGGGGACGCAACGTAAGCCATCCGTTCGGGATCGGTCGAGATCGGCTGAAGGACACGCCGGCGAAATTGAGACCGGTCGAAAGGGCGGTCCTTGCGCACGAAGATGTCCACTTTGAACATCGTCTCCAGGTGGATGACGTTGAAACTGCTCCGGCGACGGACCGCGTCGAGGATCGCTTCCCCATCTACGTAGAACTCCTCCCCCAGGGCCTGGGCCAGAGGAACGGCATGCTCCGGGCACAGATCGGCCACCAGATCGGCATCCAACGTGGTTCGAGCCACACCGTAAATGGCGCTGGCCAAGGAACCGCCGATCAGGTAGGGAATGCCCAGCCGATCAAGCGCCTCGATCACTTTGAGCGTGACGGCGATGGGTTCGGTCGGCATCGGCGGCCTCCAAGGGGCCGTAGACGCGGGCGGCCAGCTCAGGACCGAGCAGCAGGTCGGCCAGACGACGGCGCAGCTCCTGGGGAGAGGCCTCGGGGTAGCGCTGGCGCAGTCCGATGAGCAGCAGTTGGCGCATCGTCTGGTTCAGTTGACCGACCATCTCCAGCTTGCGCCACGGGGGAAGCCGGCGCAGCCCCTCGAGCAGCACCGCCTCCGCCTCTGGACTGGTGTCGGGGAAGAGCCGGGTCATCTCCTTGTCCTCCCAAGGGGTTGGACCTTTTGTCTCCATAGCTTAGCGAAAAACGGGAAAAAGTCAAGGTTGCTCGGCGAGGTGATGACCCACAAGGGAGCGAGAGAGTGGTCCGTAGCAGGCCGTCCACGAATTTCTCACCAATGCACGAATGAGGCGGTCCTTAATTCGTGTATTCGTGCCCCATTCGTGGACGGCTCGTCTCCCTATCTCCAAAGATAGAGGTAATCACCGGTGCTCGGCGAGGCCCCCTGCGTAGCGCCGCAACTGGGGATAGCGCCAGGCGATCCACCCCGTCAGCAGCACCGTCGCCAGGCCGCCGGTGACGATGGCGAGGGGAGCGCCGAAGAGGGAAGCCACCAGACCCGCCTCCAGCTCGCCCAACTGGGGTCCGCCCATAAAGAAGATCATGTTCACGCTGGTCATCCGTCCGCGCAGGTGATCCGGCGTGACCAGCTGCCGAATGGTGCCACGGATGACGGTGGAGACGGTGTCGGCAGCACCGGTCAGACCGAAGAAGAAGTAAGAGAGGACAAACACCGTGGAAAGACCAAAGAGAGCCGTGGCCAGACCGTAGATGGCAACGCTCACGAGCAGGACCAGGCCCTGGCGGCGGATCTCCCGGCGCAAGGCGAGGACCACCCCGGTGAGCACAGCCCCCACCGGCTGGGCCGTAGCCAGCAGGCCGTACCCCGCTGCGCCCACCCCCAGCACATCCCCTGCGACAATGGGGAGCATCGTGCGGGCCGAGGAGAAGAAGGTCGCCAGGAAGTCGAGCATCATCGTGCTCCAAATGATGCGGGAGCGATAGGTAAAACGCAATCCCTCGACCAATGCCCGCCAGCCCAGCCGGGTCCCCTGGGCAGCCGCCCCACTCCGGTAGTCCATCGGCATCAGCGCCGCGAGGCCGGCCCCGAAGGCCAGAGCGCTGAGGGCGTAGACCAAGCCCACCTGGAAAGCGCCCACCAACACCCCCGCCAGCGCCGGGCCGATGATGGTGGCGGCATACCAGAGCAGCGTGTTGAGACTGATCGCATTCGCCAGATGCCGGCGGGGCACCAGGTTGGGAACCAAGGACTGGCGGGCCGGTTCGTCGAAGGCAGCCGTCGCCGCGCCGGCGGCGGTGAGCAGGTAGACGACAGGGACGCTGGCGTTGCCGGAGAGCGTGACGGCAGCCAGGAGAAGGGCGAAGAGCCCAGCCGCGCTCTGGGTCCCCATCAGCACCCGACGGCGGTCCCGAGTATCCGCCACCATCCCACCCAGAAGAGCAAAGAGGATGATAGGGAGGATGCGAACC
>WFUY01000256.1 GCA_015484715.1 Thermoflexales bacterium
GTGCAGCTCCTGCAGGATGCTGTCCATCTCCTGCCGGACCTTCGCCCGCTCCTCCTCTAGCGCGGCACGGTCTACTAGGATGCCGCGGGTCTGCATGAACATCACCGGCTCCATCAACTCCATGGTGAAGGAGTAGGTGTGCTCATTCCCGCACTGCTCGAGTTCCTGCATGAGGTGCGGGCTGCACAGGAAGGTGGCTATGACGTCGTACCCATTGTATCGTAGGACCTTCTCGTCCACGGTTATTCCTCCCGCTCGATGCTCTTGAAGTCGGCCCAATCCTTCCAATATGGCAGGTCCGTGTGCACGCTAGCGATGAAGCCTAGGCTCTTCAGCATGTCTGGGTAGGCGAGGGAGTGGGCGATCATGGTATCGAAGATGGGCGGGGCGACGAAAATGCCGTTGTGCTGGGCCAGGAACTGCACGTCGAAGATGGCGTTGTGGAAGATCTTGACCCGGCCGGGTGTCTCTAGAAGCTCGGCGAGGATATCCCATACCTCGACCTCGGCGTCGAGTCCCCACGCCCTGGCTATAGGTACGACAACCGCGCGGTCGCGCGCATAGGCGAAGCCTATGCACGATACCTCGAAGTTGATCACCTCAATGTCGATGGCCCACGGGCCCGTCGCCCTCTGCAGCAGCTCCGCTGCTGCGCGGACCTCGTGCACGGTCTGCGGGATTGTTATCTCTATCCTGGGCGGGGACCAGCCGTCGCGGGCGAGCCGGGCCGCCTTCTGCAAGTCGTGGGCGATGTATAGGCGGTGGATGCTATTCCTACTGTAGAGGGTCTCGGCGGGGTGGATGGTGGGCACGATGACCCGCTTGATGCCGCCCAGCAGGACCTCAAAGGGGTACCCTCGGATCGCCGTGATATCGGCCCGACCGAGGAGGGCGGCGGTGGCAACCTTCCCACAGCAGACGATGGCGCGGGCCCCGCTCACCGACAGCTCGTGGCGTAGGCGGCCTACCCACTCCTCCCCATCCGGGGTGAACCGCCCGGTACGCTTGTTGAAGAAGCGGCTCAGGTTGTCCGGCTTTACCTTGATCGTGTTGGTTATATATACCTCGTGGCGGGTGATGCCGGCAGAGTGCATGCACTCGGAGAGGACACGCCCGGCTGGGCCTACGAAGGGGCGGCCCTCGAGGACCTCAACCTTGCCCGGCGCCTCCCCCACGATAGCGAGCGGCCGGGACGGGTCGCCCTCGGGTGGGACTTCCCCCGCCCGCCGCTTCTCTAGGGGCAGGTTGATGAAGGCCATGCTGCTACTCCTGGAACGCCTGCTCGATGATCTTGCAGAGGCACAAGTCGCACACATCTAGGATACGGCTGCTCCCAGATACGCTCTTCTCGGACGCTATCTTGTCCTTCACATAGATGGTGAGCTGGACGGGGCGCTCCTTGAGGTAGAGATCGATCCGGCGGGTCGGGTCGAACGCCTCGGTGTTCGAGGTGTGCACTACCTGCCCGCAGAGGTCGCAGGTGACGGTGGTTCTACGCATCGCTCTCCTCCTTCTTCCCGAACTGCTCTCGGACGGCCTCGAGGAAGCGCACCTTGTGCGCCTCTTCAAGGTCCCACCCAAGCCCGTACATGTTCTCGTGGTAGCAGGCTAGCAGGGTGTTGCCGCTGCCGAGGAACGGGCATACGACGGTGTCGCCGGGGTGGGCGAAGGTGGTAAGCAGGTCGCGCATCAGGTCGAGGGGCTTCTCCGTCGGATGCCGGCGCTTCTTCGGGTCGCCGATCGGGTACTGGAAGACGTTGCTCCGCCCCTGCCGCACTATCTGCGCATTCCCCTTACGGCACACGAAGAACGGCTCGTAGCAGGAGGCCAAGACGGTGGGCGGGTTTAGGCATACGCCCTTCTCCTTGACCCAGATGGCGGGGACCGGGTGATAGGACCAGGGGCTGGCCTCTAGAACCGCCCGGATGAGGACCTCGTTCTTGCTGGCGTACCAGAGGATTAGCCAGGCGTCTGGCTGGCTCGCCTCGTATGCGAGGGCAAGGAGCTTGCCGAGCATCTCCCGCAGCTCTGCGGCAGAGACCTCATGGTACTCGGAGAGGCCGGTTGGCTGTACGCTGCCCTTCTGTGTCTTCACCCGCGCTATGTCGATGGCGTACGGAGGGTCGACCTCGTATAGGCGGGCATTCCGGAAGCCGTCCCTGGCTAGCTCCTCTAGGCCCTCGATCGCATCTCCGACGCGGTAGTTGTCGGCAGCTATCTCCACCATGTCGAACTCGGCGGCCTCTGCTAGCACCTGCTCGCGGCGCTCCGCGATGCTGGCGCTCTCCTCGAGCCGCCGGACGATGGTGAGGGCTTCCTTCTTCCCCTTTGCCCGGCCTAGCTCGGGCACGGCCTGGATGGCATCGGCGAGCTTGAGGTCCTGGTTCACGTCGCCGAGGCTGCGGCCCAGCAGTGCCGCGAGGCGGCGCTGGGTCCACTCCTGCCCGTGCTTCTCCTGGTACAGGCGGTGCAACTCGGCCGTGAGCGCGGCCTGCTCCGTCCAGTGCATCTCCTTGCGGTGCAGGTTCTCGATTAGCTCGATCTCCCGGCGGTCGATCTCGCCCCGATATTCTCGGACGAGGGCGGGGACGGTATCGAGCCCTACCCGCTGGCAGGCGGTGAGGCGGCGCTCCCCGGCTAGTAGGAGGTACCGGCTGTTGTCAGACGGGTGTGGGCAGACCGAGATGGGCTGGAGGAGTCCCTTCTCCCGGACGGAGTCGATGAGTGTTGTGAGGTCGCCCAGATCTTCTCGGAAGCGCTCCCCTCTCTCGATCTGCCTTATGGGAATCTCACGAACCTCCACGGCTCTCCTCCTTCAGGATGTCTGCAAGTTCCGGGTGCTCTCGCAGGAGGCGGGCGATCTCGGACAGTGCCTTGTTCTCGTCCCGCTTGCGCTGACGAGCAGCCCGGCGCTGCACGGCCGCCCGCTCTATGTCGCGGCGCTGCCGTATCTGCTCAACCCAGGCACGGCGGGCCTCTAGCGGCTGGGATCGGTAGTGCTGCAGGATGTCTTGCAGTTGCACGGCTTTTTCCTCCCCGGCTCGATGCGGACGTTGCCCTGGATGGTGTCGATGCAAAGGGCGGCCCCGTGCTCGTCCAGCGCCTCGACGAAGCGGTGTAGGAGGCAGCGCAGGACCTCGCCGCGCATCCCCTGCGGGA
Source organism: Thermoflexales bacterium (assembly GCA_015484715.1). Lineage (GTDB taxonomy): Bacteria > Chloroflexota > Anaerolineae > S140-20 > S140-20 > S140-20. The sequence continues at coordinate 3,160 of WFUY01000256.1, forward strand.
CGTGCTCCTGGAAGCGCTGGATTAGACGCTCCGGGGCCCGGAAGTGCATGTGCTGGAGGTGTGACATGCTACCTACTCCTGCTTGTCGGGAGTGTTCACTAGTTGAACAAGGACGGGGGCGGGCGTTGCCCGCCCCCTCTCCCGAACAGTAGGTCAGGACAGGCGAGGAAGCCTGATCTCGTTATACTGCGTGCCGTTCTGGTCCGGCTCCCCGAGGCGCAGGTACGCCTCGAAGGTCGCCCCGTACAGGTCCTCCTCCGTGAAGCCGCTCTCGTCGAAGGGGACGCCGGCCAGCGTCAGGTACCGCTTGAAGTCGAGCAGCCGACGCTGGTTCTGGCCCGGGTCGTCGTCCTCCTTCGGGTGCACGAGGAACAGGGTGACCGGAGCGGCGTCCGGATGCCCGTCGATCTCGTGCACGATCTTGGTGACGGTGCGGCCCGTGTCCTCCTTCGTGTAGGTCTGCACGTTGACGACGCGGAGGGTGTACGTCCCCTCAGGGACCGGCTTCGGCTCGGACACGCTGTCCAGACCCTTGAGATTGACAAACGCCATCTCTACTTCTCCTCTCTTGCTCTCACTTGGAACGTGCGACGTTAGGCACGTCGCCAGCCACCCCACGGCCGCCCTTCTGGGCGGCGAGCAGGATTCCTCCCAGGCCCTGCCCCTCGACTGGCTTGCTCCAGTCGATGGTAACATCGACGAAGGCGGGCAGGCCCTTGATGCTCGTGCGGACTAGCGGGTTCATCCGGTCCGGCTTCGTCTGCAGGACGAAGCTTACCTCGCCGCTCTTCGGGTCCGTCCGGGCCTCTGCATACAGAAGCTCGGAGAAGAGCATGGGGAGCATGACCTTCAGCCGCCCTGTCATGACCGGCGTCTGGAGGAGGCGGCCGGTTAGCTCGTCCTGCCGGACCTCCACATGCCCGGTGAAGTAGATGTTCTTCCCGAGGGCGGCGAACTCCCGCACGACGCTCTTGATAGCCATCATCTGCGGCGCCCAATCGTCGCGCTCGGGCCACTGACCCGCCTTGCCTTGCAGGGCGAGAACCTGGTCCATTACCATGTCGGCGAATGTTGTCAGGCTGTCGAACATGATCCAATCGTACTGGTCGAAGAAGCCTTCCCGCAGCTTCTTCTCCACGTCGCGCTCCCACTCAGCGTACAGGGTCTGGCTGGGGGCGCTCTTAGCCCTCGAGCGGCTCTGCCTATCGAGTGGCACTACCTTCATCGGCACCCGATCCGGGAGCCACTCCTCGTAGTCGACGTCCATGCCTCGTAGGGACAGGATCGCGTTCGGGTCGAACAGATAGGCGAACTTTCGGCCGGGCAGGGTCCCGAACTGCGTTGTCTTCCCGCTGCCCGCATTCCCCAGCACTAGGATCTTGTAGCCCCGGTCGAGGCCCGTTACCTCCTTCGCGTTAGGCATCGCTCTCCTCCTCTACTCGTATGCGGTTGATCTCGAGCGGGTCCCAGGCTTCCTGGCGGAAGCCGAGCGGCGGTTCGTCCCGCTCCTCCGGATTCAGCATTGCCGTGCATGGGTCCCTGTACAGGCAGGAGAAGCAGTGCTGATCGTTGCGGGCCCACCCGTACATGATGGGGCTACCGGCCGGCGGGTGCCAGCCGCGCTCCTCCTCCCTCTCAAGCTGGTCGACCCAGTATCGGAGGGACCAGAGCCACTCCTCGAGGGCGTGCTCGCGCCGCGAGCACGGGATGAACTTGAAGTGCCGCTCCCTGTCGTGCACCAGCGCGGCGTCTACCCACAGCTGCCGAACCGGGCGGTTTAGGAGCAGGTTCACGGCGTACAGGTATCCGTCGACCTGCGCGTTCGGGTTGAAGCTCTCTATGTACGATTGGCGGAAGCCAGTAGTCCGGGCATACTGCGTTGTGGTTTTGTGCTCGATGATCAGGACTTCGCCCTGATCATCCTCGACTAGCAGGTCTATCCGCCCGACATAGAAGGGTGGACGTACCCGCCCATCGGCCCCGCTCGGCGGCCAGATCGGGACGATAAACGGGCGCTCTATGCCCAGCACCCGCCAGCGCTGCATGTGCTCCCAGCGGGCCTCCAGATACGCGTGCAGCATCTCCGCTGCGACGCCGGGGCGCCGCACCCCGAGCTTCTCGCGGACCTCCGTTGGCTCGAGTTCGTCCTCGGTTGGGAGCCCCTCCTCCCGCCAGCACTTCAGGAAGGCGGCGAGCGCCGCCCCAAGCACTTCGTGCTTGGGCTGGCCCTGCGAGGCAAGGCTCCACGCCGTGTGCAGGGCCTCGTGCCATGCTAGGCCGAAGGAGAGAGGGAGGGCGCGCGTGTCCGGCACCCAGTGCCGGATATGTCGGAAGTAGTACTGCCGGGGACATCGCTTGAATGCCCCGAGCATCGTATTATCGACATATTTGGGCATGGTGGATCCTCCCGGAGACAGTGCCGTCAAAAAGGGGGCGGGGCCGAAGCCCCGCCCAACACGGGGCACACACTCCGAGGAGGATCAAGCGAGCCCCATCTCCGCGAGCATCTTCTGGACCTGCTCCTTCGGCACCCCCTGCAGGAGCTGGCGCAGCTTCTCGGCCGGGCTCTTCCGCTGCCGGGTGCTGACGCCGGGGCGCCAGGCGCTCACCGCCTGCTGGATCTCCTCCTGCGTCTTGCCTTGCTTCATCAGGCGGCGGACGTAGTTCTGGAGGGCGATCACCGCCTGGTCGTGGTACAGGTCGAAGACGACGTTCTCGCCGTAGGCCTCGACGGCCTCCTCGAGGTTGTCCCCGAAGTCGTACTCGACCGAGACGGGGTCCATGCCCTTCGTGCGGGTGGTGATGGTCTCTGTGGCCATGCTAGGTCTCCTCTGTGCTACTCTCAGACAAGCGCGCAACACGCGCGAGACTCGACTAGAAGCGTGCGCCAGGGCGCGCCAGATCGCGCGTGAGCGCTTTTCTCGTTCGAGTCGTGCTTTGAACTGGGTTTCGAGTCGAGCGCTCTAGCGCGATCTGAGACGCTAATATTCGAGCTTGCTAATATGCTCATACGCTGGTGCTCCCCGCGCACATCTCGAAGTATAGCAGGGGTTTGCATCGTTGTCAAGTTTCCTGCGCTACTCAAGTGTGAGGGCCCACAGGATAGGCCCTCCGATCAGGATACCGAGGGCGGACAGGACAAGGGCGGGCCAGCACGGCCCCTTACGGTATAGGAGTTCCTCCGCGGAGAATATGAGGGCTAGGCCCAGGATTGGTCCGGCTGCTAGCCAGATGATCAGGATCGCTAGGACTGTATAGAGGTCAGGCATCTCCTTTCCTCCTCTTCTTCCGAGCTGTGCGTTCCTCATCCTTCGCCATCTCCCGGAGCAGATGCTCCATACGGGAGACAGCTGCGGCCGTCTCCGCGTCGGACCAGCGCTCGGGCGGGACGCCTGATAGGACGATCTCGCACGCCCGACGAGCAAGCTCGTCGGCCTCTGCGGCCCGGTCGAGGGCCGCGCAGCGGCCCATCTGGCGGAGGGTCGAGAAGGGGATGTGCCGGGCACTAGCGCCGCCGGGGGGCGGCGTGCTGTCTGGCTCGCTCTCGATCTCCGCGGCCTGGCGGACGGAGTCCGCCAGCTTTGCACTGGCGAGGCGGGCGGCCCGCTCTGCGAGGTCTGGGATCGGGGCTAGGCGGTGCGGGCGGGTGTCCTCTTCGAGGACCTGCACGAGGGTCTCGGAGAGGCCGCCGACGGGCACCTTTGGTGCCCGTCGCGCCTCCTCCATCTGCTGGTGCTCCTGCACCAGCGAGCGGGCGGCGGCTAGGCTGATCTCCGGGAGGTTGTGCCGGGCCCGCGCCGCCTCCGC
>WFUY01000257.1 GCA_015484715.1 Thermoflexales bacterium
CGGGAGAGCCTGAAGGCGGGAGCCCGGGCCGTGCTCGTCCTGAGCTGCCCCGAAGACGACTGCGCCTTCCGCGAGGGGCCTCGCTGGCTGGCCGAACGGCTGGGCCGCCGCCACGCCCTCGTGCGCCAGGGTGTCTATTGGCTGGAGGCCGCTCCCGGCGACCGCCACGCTGTGACGACTCTGCTGACCCGCATCGCCGCCGGGGCCCCGGCAGACGAGCAGCCGTCAGCGGATACCCCTCAGCAGCGCGGCTGGCGTGGGATCGCCCAACGCCTGCGCTCGGGCCTTGTCGCCCTGGCTTTGCTGACCCTCACCTTCGGCCTGGCCCTGACCGCCGAACGTCCCACCACCGCCTCCACCCTCAATACGAGCATGATCCGACTGGGCCTCGCCCACCCGGGGAAGCTCAAGGCACCCTCGTCGGAGATCGCTCCTGAAGTGATGACCAAGCTGCCCGACAGCGTTGCCCCCGAACAGGTCCTGGGCGGTGAACGGTTCCCCGTGCACCTGCGCGTCGAGGTGGATGGGAAGACGGTCCTAGAGCGCACCTACCGTCCCCGGGGGCTGCGGCGCGAAGGGATAACCTACGGACTGGAGAGTTGGACTCTGCCGCCAGGGAGCTACAGGATCCGTATCTGGATGATGGACGATGGAGAGGCGTGGCGGCTTGTCTTCGACGATCGGGTGGAGGTGGAGGCCGGTCGTGTCCGAACTCTGCTCTACGACGAAGAGGGAGCGGTCTTCCACCTGTATTGAGCGCTGCGCCAGTTCAGGTCGTCAGCCTGTCGAAGGGCTGAAAGAGGGCCGCAATCGGCCCAGCATGCCGGCACCTATCCGGCGCAGGCCGGGGAAAGGTGGAAAGCACGATGACTTTTGAGCACGATCTGGTGGAATCAGGAGAGGTGCTGCCGGTGGCGGCGATCGCCCCGCCCAAGGCCGGGAGAGCCACTTCTCTCCTCCTCTGGCTGCGGGCGCTCCCCACCCTCTGCAAGCTGCGCGTCGTCGCCCTGTTGCTCTTCGCCGCAACGGGAGGGGCCCTCCTGGGGGCCGGTGGCTGGCCGGGGCTGGGGCGGATGCTGGTGCTCCTGGTGACAGGAGGGATGGCCGCCTCGGGAGCCTCGGCTCTGAACCAGTACTTGGAGCAGGAGACCGACGCCCGGATGACCCGCACCCGCCGGCGACCGCTGGTGGTGGGCGTCATCCCCCAGCCTGACCGGGTGCCCTACGTGGCGGGCGTGATGATCCTGGTGCCCTCCCTGGCGGTGCTCCCCTTCAACCCCGCCCTGACCTTCTTCTTGCTGTTGGGCGCTGCCATCTATCTAGGCGTCTACACCCTTTGGTTGAAACCGCGCACCCTGTTGAACATCGTCATCGGGGGGGCGGCGGGGAGCGCCGCTGTACTTAGCGGAAGCGCAGCCGCCGGCGCGTGGAACGAGCCGGGAGCCGTGGCGCTGGCTCTGTTGGTCTTCCTGTGGACCCCCACCCACTTCTGGAGCCTGGCCATCGTCTACCGCCACGACTACGCCCGGGGGGGTATTCCGATGCTGCCCCTGCAGACCAGTCCGCGTGCCGCTGCCTTCTGGGTGCTGGTGCACACCGGAGCCACGGCGTTGGCGGCCCTGATGCTGGCCGGACACCCGGCCCTGGGGTGGCTCTACCTAGTCCCCGTCGCCGTCGCCAGCGCCGACCTGGTGGTCCGCAACGCCCGGCTGCTGCGCCACCCCAACGGGCGCGAGGCCCTGTCCCTCTTCAAGGCGTCCAACTTCTACCTGGCCCTGGTGCTGCTGATGATCTGGGTGGACACCCTGCTTGGGTAACCACAACCCACCTCTAGTTGCCTGACCGTTGTCACCCTCCCGTAGATCACGGGGGAACCTGCGGGAGGGTCCAACCCAAGAACGATACCGCGAAGGAGAGGTTCCAATGGCTGTCTCTACAATGGATCGGACAAAGCCCCTCGTGGGGCGACAATCGCTGCCCCTCCTGGCCCTCTCGACGCTGATCAGCACGATCCTGCTGGTGGCGATGGGCAGCATTGTGCGGGTCACCGGCTACGGCCTGGGCTGCCCCGACTGGCCCCTCTGCTACGGACGGGTCATCCCGCCGGCCCTGACCGGGGCCTGGATGGAGTTCACCCACCGCCTTATCGGAGCTGCGACCAGCCTCCAGATCGTCCTCCTGGGGGTGCTGGCCTGGCGTCGCTACCGGAACCGCCCCTGGATCTTCCGTCCGGCGGTGGCCGCCGTCGGCCTGCTGGTCATCCAAGCGGTTCTGGGGGGGCTGCACGTCATCTTCGAAATCCCGCCTCTCACCGGCTGGATCCACACCGCCCTGGCGATGCTGATCGTGGGGCTGGTGGCCATTCCGCTGGCCCACGCCTCACCGGCGCTCCCGGCCATCCGGGGAAGAGGGGAGGAAGCCTCTCCCAGCAGAGCCTTCGTTGCCTGGGTCTCGGGGACGGCGGTGGCTACCTACCTGCTCCTGCTCACCGGCTCCTACGTAACCCGCAGCGGTGCCTCCCTCGCCTGCCCATCCTTCCCCCTCTGCGGGGTCCCCGTCGAAAACTCACTGACGCTGATCCAGATGCTCCACCGCTACGTGGCCTTCGGCGTCGCCTTCCTGGCTTTGGTGCTGGTCGCCTGGTTGGTGATCGGGCAGACGGACCGGCGGCTGGTGCGCCTGGCCTACGGTCTGGGAGCCCTGCTCCTCGTCCAGTTTGGGCTGGGCATCGCCAACGTGCTGCTCCGCCTGCCGATGTGGACCCGGGTCCTGCACCTGACCGTCGCAGCCGCCTTCTGGGCCGGCGTGGTGCTGATCTGGAGCCTCTGCTGGGCTCCCGACAAGGGGTAGGATAGGGCGACAAGCAGGCCGAGGACGAAAAGAGGGCGCGGAGTCTCCTCCGCGCCCTCTTTCGTCTCTCCCTCCGATGGGGTTGAAGGTCAGTGCCCTTCCCGTCTCTCCAGGGCCCGATGGAGGATCAAGTACATCGCGTGGGACCAGAGGAGGGGTTTGGCCACCGGCCCCCAACGGGCTTCCCACTCCGAGTAGTGGGCAGGGGCCAGCAGATGGGTGGAGACCTGCTCCGGCAGGTTCCCCTCCGGGTCGGCCTGGGCCTCGATCCAGCGCAGGAGTGTCTGGGCCCGCTCGCGCTCTCCCGCTTCCACGTAGTACCAACCCAGCCAGCCGGCCAGCAGGACCCATTCGCCCCCACCGTAGTAGGTGTCGGCCCGGTAGCGGTGCACGCCGCCGCCCTCGCAGTGCAGCTCGGCCTCGATCCGCGCAGCGGTGGCCTGCATCAAGGGATCGGTGGGCGAGAGCAGGCGATGAGGGGTGGAGACGCCGATGAGGCTGGCATCCACAGCCGTGGTCAGATCGTCATCAAGGGTCGCCTCCTGCTCCGGTGGGCAGATCTGCTTGACCAGATGCCCGTCCCGCACGCCGTGGGTCAGCACGAAGCGGTGAACCTCGTCGGCCGTGGCCTGACCATCCAGGTTGAACACCCCCACAGCTCTGGCCGCCTGCAGGCCGGCGTAGATGGCGGATAGGGTGTAGGGGTGCAGGTATTGGGGATGCTCTTCCCACAGGTCGTAGCAAGGGTAGGCCCAGAGCGCGGCCAGATAGCGGGCTGTGAGCTTCACCGCCTCGCGCCAGGAGGATGGCAGGGTGTACGGATTATCCCCCCGCCGCCGGACGTGCGCCGCCAAGGCCCAGAGCCAAGTGCCCAGCCCATCGAGCTGGAAGTTGGGCCACTCCTCATCGCCGACCTCTCCGTCGAGGGTGTAGCGCGTGTGCAGGTAGTCCTCCTCCAAGGGCCGGCCCCGCTCGGCCCGCCGGATCGCCCGTTCCGCCTGCTCTCGGTGACGCAGGATGGTGCGCACGACCCAGTCGTGGAATCGGCGGGCGCTCTCGTGCTCGCCCACCACGTCCATGGCGTAGGCGATGAAGGCCCCATCCCGGAACCAAGAGTAGTGATAGGTGGGAAAGGTGGGTGAGGCCGGGTAGGCCCCGCTGGGAGCCTGGTGGGTGAGAATGACCCGGATGCTGTGCTGGGGAAGGTTCACCATCGTTGACCATCGCCCCTTTCTGCTGCACTGTGACCGTATCTATCAGCCTACCCTCCCGCAGGTCCCCGGTCGAGGGCGCTTTCAGCCCCGATGGGCTACTGGAAGCACGGTTTCGCGTCGGAAACGCGCCTAACCTGCGGGAGGGTGAACAGTTACCTGGGACCAACCTTCTTCGTCGTCCCTATCTCTCGCGTCAAAGATGTGCCGACGGGGGCGCAGCGGTCCGCCCGGTACGGCTTGCTGCGCCCCCGCCCCCCTTCTCAGTAGCTGATGGTGATGTCCTGGGTCGTGTTGGCGCCGAGCGTGCCGTAGAGCTTCACCCGCCCGGTGGTGGCATCGTAGCTCCAGCTCAACGTCGTGCCGCTCACGCCGGTCGGCTGGGCATCGGTCTGGACGTAGACCTCCACCGAGAGGGCCGTGGGAGTGTTGTTGTCCAGGTCCACCAACCGCTGGTTGGTCCCCTTGGTGACCTTGATGTAGAGGGTGCCGTCCTTCAGCCGGATGCTGGACCCCAGGTAGTTCCAGGCGCTGGGCAGTTTGGGCGCAACGCTGAGGGCGTTGGCCGTCGCGTCGTAGCGGTAGTCAATGAAGGCCAAGAGGTTGTCCACGATCTTGCCGTTGGACTCCCAGACGTTGGCCCAGGCGGTCTCCAGGGCGAACTGGTCGGGCCGCTTGTTCTCGTCAATCTGCTCGGCCCCCAGCCCCAGGTTGCCCAGGTAGCCGATGAGGTAGTCCACGTAGGCCTTGGCCCGGTCCACCTTCGCCGTCCCGGTCACCGCGTCGGCCCACTCCAGGTAGTACTCGCTGAGCCAGTCGGTGGGCATCATCCAGGGGCCGCCGTCGTAGTAGCTGTCCCCGTGGTCCCGGTAGTCGGCACCGTAGAGCTCTTCCTGGTCGGCCCGATAGCGGACGACACCACCGTAGGCCATCTTGGTCTCGCTGAAGTCGGTGAGGGCCGGCTCCAGGTGCTGCACCGTGCTGACCGCAGCCGTCGTCGTCACCGGCTCGACGGCGAAGGGGGTCACCAGCCCCAGCATCGAGATGTCGGCCGACACATCGCGGTTCAGTTCCAGGCCGGTGTTGGTGCAGTAGCCCACCTTCTTGACGTAACGACCGTGGTCGTAGCGGCCCGTGGTCGCGTTGTAGAGGCTGTTGCGGATCCCCCACTCGAAGTCGGCCTTGCGGCTGTTGAAGGTGTTCTTCCAGGTGGTGTCCCCGATGGCGTCCATGTAGGCCGCTGCATCCCGCAGCCCGGCCACGATGTTGGCGTTCGAGTAGAGGAAGTAGCCCCACTTGTCCTCCCAGGCGTTCTGGGAGTAGATCAGCTTGAGGGTACTGTCGTAGTTGAAGCACTCGTGGGGGTTCTCCGTCGAGGCCACATCGGCCGCCTCCCGGACCAGGTCGCCGTAGCTGCTGAGGAAGGTGCTGTCACCGGTCACCTGGTAGTGGTACCAGGCTCCCCAGGGGATGATCGCCGTCTCGTCCACCTGGGGGTTCCACCACTCCGGCTCGCCGTCCATCGTGTACTTCTGGTACCAGTAGCGATGGTAGATGCCGTCATTGCCGATGTCGTTGCTCGAGGTATCGCGCTTGGCGGTGTTCCAGAGCCAGTCGTAGACCTTCGCCGCCACGTCGTGGATGCCCGCCCGGTCCAGCGTCACCGCGCCGTAGACGGCATCGCGGGGCCAGACGTAGAAGTAAGCGCCGTTGTAGGAGCCGGCCCCCATCCCGCCCTTCTCGGCGTCAAAGTAGAGGTAGGCGGTGAGCAGACTGCGCTTGTAGAGGCGGTTGTAGGTCGCGTCGGGCGACTCGAAGGTGGTGGCGTTGGAGAGGAGAGTCGTCCAGAAGCTCTCCGTGGTGCTGCGCACGCTGTCCAGGTTGGCGTTGCGGAACCAGTCCACCGCCGGCTTGATGTGGCTGGTGTAGAGGTCGGCCCCCGTGGAGGGCGTGTGGGCCCCCACCAGCAACAGGTCCACCCCCTGGCTGCCGCCGGCCGCGATGGTCAGGTCCTTGGCCAGGTAGGCCGCGTCCGTCTCCCGGTAGGTCTTGTAGCCGCTGGAGCTCCCCCGCAGCGCCAGGCCGAAGTCCAGCGTGCGGGTGCGACCCGTGCTGGCATCGCCCGGATCGTGGAAGAAGAGGATGTCGTCGGTGGCGTTGTAACTCACGCTGTCCTGGGCATCCGCGCCGTTGATGTTCATGTCCTGGTAGTAGAGGAAGGTCGCGTTGAGGGAGGAAGCGCCGGTGTTCTTCACCGCGTAGCGCTGGATCAGGAGGCCGCGGATGGGGTTGTTGCCGGTGTCGTTGGGGAAGGTGATGTTCTTGGGGATGAAGGCCGTCTTCACCACCTGCAGCGGCAATGTCTTGTGGGTCGCCGTGAAGGCGAGGGTCACCGTGTCGTCCACGTAGCTC
>WFUY01000258.1 GCA_015484715.1 Thermoflexales bacterium
GCCACCCCCCGGGCACCGGCCTCCAGCGCCTCGTGGATCATCTGGAGCAGGCCCCGCTCATCCTCGACCCGAGGCCCCCCCAGGATGAGGATGGGCACGTAGCAGTTTTCCACGACTTGGCGGAAGGTGTCGGGATCGCCGGTGTAGAGGGTCTTGATGAAGTCGGCGCCGGCCTCCGCACCGATGCGGGCGGCCTGGGCGATCCCCTCCGGCGTGTGCTGCTCCCGGGCCGCGAAGCCGCCGGGGATCATCTCGGCCATCAGGGGCAGCCCCCAGCGGTCGCAGAGGACCCCCAGCTCGTTTAGGTAGACGGTGGAGTGAGGGGTCTCGGGATCGCCGGGGAAGCCCATCGCGCAGACGGCGTCGGCCCCCAGCCGCAGGGCCGCTTCGACGGACCAACGGGCCGAGGGGAGCGTGTGGTCCACCCGCAGGATGAGGCCGGCCCGCCCCAGGGCATCGGCGGCGTGTCGGGCCGTGCCGTAGGGGAGCAGAAGCGCGTCGGCCCCGCCGGAGACCACGGCCCGGATCACCTCCGAGGGGTGCTCCAGGCCGGCCGTCCGCATTCCGAACACCATCGTGTGGTCCATAGCCACGACCACCGCCCGCCCGTCGGGGGCGAAGATGCGGTTCCAACGTCGTCGCTTCATCTCACCCCCCGTTGCCTCGTTGCCTTGTTGCCTCATCACTTCGTTACCTCGTTACCTCGTTGCCTCGTTGCCTCGTTACCTCGTTGTTACCTCGTTGCCTCGCTGCCTCGCTGCCCCGTTGCCTTGTTGCTTCGTTACCCCGTTGCCCCATTCCCCCATCGCCTCATTGCCCCATCGCATTCGCTTCCCACTCCTCCTTGAGGATGGCCATCAGGTGGATGTCGTGCCAGCTTCCCTCGCGGTAGAGGGCCTGGCGGCGCGTCCCCTCCCGCCGGAAGCCGGCCTTTTCGTAGGCCCGGATGGCGCGGGTGTTGAAGTCGTAGACCTCTAGCTCCACCCGGTGCAAGTTCAGTTCCTCAAAAGCGTAGCGCAGGAGGAGGCGGGTGGCCTCGGTGCCGTATCCCTTTCCCCAGAAGCGCTTGTTCCCGATGAAGATGCCGAAGGAGGCACAGCGGTTCTTCCAGTCAATGTTCCTGAGACCGCAGTTGCCCAGGAGGTGGCCCCCTTCAACCGTGAGGATGGCGAAGATGATCTGGTCCTGAGCCTTGCGCACCCGGTCGAACCACTCCTCCTCGTCCTCGGAGGTCAGGAAGCGCATCTGGCCGGGGAAGAGGTACCGGCCGACCTCGGGGTCATTGACCCATGCCAGGTATTGGGGCAGGTACTCCCGCTTGAGAGGCCCCAGTTGGACCAACCTCCCTACGTACATTCCCTGAGACCCCGCTGCTCCAGGATGATCTCGCTATTCAGTTTCGTCATCTCGCTATCTCCTCTGAAATACCGTATCCTCCTCCCCCTGGAGTGCGGATGCTGAGCACGTCCCCCGGCTGCAGGAGCACAGAGCCCTTGCCCGGCAGGCGGTGTTCCTCTCCATCACGGATCAGGATGTTCTCCCCCGGCGCGCCGGGTTCCCCCCCCGCCAGACCGTAGGGCGGCAGTCGTCGTCGCTCGGTGAGGAGGCTCACCTGGACCTCGGTCAGGACCCGGATGTCCCGCCGGATGCCGTCACCGCCCCGATAGCGGCCCCGTCCGCCGGAGCCCCGGCGCACCTCGTAGCGCTCTACCCGGAAGGGGTAGGTGTACTCCAACGCTTCCGCGGGCGTGTTCAGCGTGTTGGTCATGTGGCTGTGCACGGCCGAGGCACCGTCCCGGTCGGGCCGGGCACCCATCCCGCCGCCGATGGTCTCGTAGTAGGCGAAGGGGTGGTTTCGCTCGGGGTCCCAGCCGCCGATGGTGATGTTGTTCATCGTCCCTTGGCTGGCCGCCGGCACCCGTTCGGGGAGGGCCTGGGCCAGGGCCCCCAAGAGCACGTCCACGATGCGCTGGGAGGTCTCCACGTTCCCCCCCGCCACCGGAGCCGGTCGCGTCGCGTTCACCACCGTCCCCTCCGGCGCGATGACCCGGATGGGGGCCAGGCAGCCGCTGTTGTTGGGCACGTCCAGGCCGATGAGGCAGCGGAAGACGTAGTAGACGGCCGAGAGGGTGATGGCGTAGACGGCGTTGATGCTTCCCCGCTGCTGGGGGGCCGAACCGGTGAAATCCACCGTCGCCGTGTCGCCCTCGATGGTGATGGAGACGCTGATGGGGATGGGTTCGTCGCCGATGCCGTCGTCGTCCAGGTAGTCGGTGAAGCGGTAGGTGCCGTCGGGCATCCGCTCCAGGAGCCGCCGGGTCATCCGTTCGGTGTAGGCCAGCAGGGCCTGCATGTAGTGGGTGACTTCCTCAACCCCGTAGCGGGCGATAATCTCCTGCAGGCGGATCACCCCGCGCTGGTTGGCAGCCAGTTGGGCTCGCAGGTCGCCGGCCCGCTCCTCCGGCGTGCGCACGTTGGCCAGGATCAGGTCCATCACCCCTTGGTTGAGCCGGCCCCCCTCGGCCAGCTTCAGGGGGGGGATGATGAGCCCTTCCTGGTAGATCTCCCGGGCCACGGGCATCGAGCCGGGGGTCATCCCCCCCACGTCGGCGTGGTGGGCCCGGTTGGCGGCGAAGCCGAAGAGGCGCGGCTCTCCGGCCTCCTCGATGAAGATGGGCGTGATGAGGGTGATGTCGGGCAGGTGGGTGCCCCCCCGGAAGGGGTCGTTGAGGATCACCACATCCCCCGGTGCGAAGGCGATCTCCTGGATGGCCTGGGCCACCGAGAGGGGCATCGAGCCCAGGTGGACGGGGATGTGGGCGGCCTGGGCGATCATCCTGCCCTGGGCGTCGAAGAGGGCGCAGGAAAAGTCCCGGCGTTCCTTGATGTTGGGGGAGTAGCTGGCCTTGCGCAGCACCACCCCCATCTCCTCGGCAACGGCGGCGAAGAGGTGCTTGAAGACTTCCAAGCGGATGGGGTCGTAGGGCGTTTGGGTCATCGGGGTCTCCTTTCACCATTCTGAGCGTGGCCTGTGACCGGCGCTGGCACTTCGGTCAGCACGAAGAAGCGTTGGGTTGACTGCTATGACTTCCTAAGTCTGCTGGACTTCGGAAGTCTCGACCCAGGAGTTATTCGCGCCAACGCACTTTGCGGTTCATTGCCTGTAGTATTCTCCCCCAAGCCCCCGTAGGTACTCGTTGATGGCTTTGGTCAGGAGGTCTCTTCTCGTCGCCAGGAAGTCCCGAAACCGGCCGATTCCCCAGAGCCTCGCATCCAGAGGCACAAGCTGGGCTTGAAGCCGTTCGGGTTCTATCCCTGGGAGATACTGGTCGGGCGGAGCGTTGAGGATAACTCGATTGGCTCTCTGGGAGAGGAACGCGATGTTCGATAGATCATCAATTTCGTGTGTCTCAAACTCGCTCTCCCGCTTCAAAACCGCTCGGGGGAAAATGTGGTGGAGCTCTATCTGGTGTTCTGGCCCGACGTTGGTGGAACTTAGCACAGTGCCTGTGAACCAGTCTCTGGCTTCATTCTGCCGGAAGATGGTGAAGACAAGAGGAAGAAAGGGATGACGCTGGTATTTCCCCTCGATCATTTCAGGAGTGATGTCGAACCCAGCGATCTCGCGCCTCAAGTTTGCAATCAGCCCCTCGGGAGAGCGCTGTTCTGCAATGGCTCGCAAGTCTTGATCAATTTTGGCCTCGGGACTCCCTGTGAATCTCCCGTGCACTGTCGCTTGGAAAAACCAGAAGAGCAACCCCTTTGTCTCCTCATCCGAAAGGGGCTCACTGCCGCCCTTGGCAAAGTAGACAACCAGCGGCACCAGTGCGTTGATGGATGGGATCCACCGAGATGATTCAATCCCTGCGTTGTTCTTTAGGAAGTTGATTGTGTGGTCAACGCCTTTTCTCGTGCTTCTCCAAATGGTCTGAAGTTCTCTCAATCCCTTTTCCCACAGTTTACCTAGGTGCCGAAATCGGCTTTGGTTTGTGCCCACGGCTACGAAACATCGCATTAAGAAACGGGCCTCCAAGTCGTAGTGGGCCTGGCTGTACTCTTCCAAGGCTGCCTCAAACTCCCTCACGATAGCGCCAGGCCAGCGGAAGGCAAGTTGGGCCATTGCCAACTCCGCTTCCCGTAACCGTGTGCCTCGGGAGTTGATTCTAATGAAAGATTCTGTGACCTCTTCATAATCGTCTGTGTGGATGATCATTACAGGATAGCGATATTCCTTAACCTTCTCTAAGCGAGTTAGACGATCCAGGTACTCATCCAGTTTGGACTCCTCCACCTTTACGGATTCAGCACGCAAGCGTTCGCGGAGATCCCGCCACACTTTCACCGCGCCCCTACTAAGCACCTCCCTGACGGAGACCCACAGGGGATTGGCTTTCAATTTCGCGCTGTAGATTTGGAATGTCTCATCCTCCACGTGGAAGTAGACATCTATGGTGCCGGAAAAGACTCGTTGTAGGGAGGTCAAGCGCTGCTGTCCATCTAGGACAAGCAAACTGGGACGCTTGTCGTGGTCAACCTTCTGCCTGAAGGAACCTTGACGGAGTTCTGGGAGTTCTTCAGGCTTCCATAAAAGAATCAGCCCGGAGGGATATTCCCGATAGAGGGAATCCAGAAGGTCCCTGGCCTGTGGTCTGTTCCAGACGTAACCTCGTTGAATTTCAGGGAGCCCCAATTCCCCTTTATCGAGTTCCTCGAGTAGCACACTAATTGGCTTGTCAGTGCGCTCTAGTTTCGCCATAGCGTTGTCCCTCCTCTGCTTGGAACCTCAGCGGGTCTATCTTCCGTGCGACTACCACCTTGTGGTTGCGCCGGAACGGGGCGACCTCGATCTCCTGGAGGCCCAGGGCGGTCAGGTGCTCCCGGTACCAGTCCAGGCTCAGGGCAGCGCTCAGGGTGGCCCAGCCTTGGTAGAGGCTCAGGACCAGGGTCCCTTCGGGCTTCAGCACACGCCTCAGCTCCCGCAGCCGCCGGGCCGGCTGAGGAAGCGTTTCCAACAGACCCAAGCAGAAGACCAGATCGAAGGTGTCGTCGTCGAAGGGGAGGGCTTCGCGAAGGTCGGCCACCCGGAATTGGACCCGCTCGTCCAGCCCTCTGCGGCGGGCTGTTGCCTGGGCGGTGGCGATCATCCGGGGGGACCAATCCACACCCCACACCTGCCCCTGGAAGCCGGGCATCGCCGCGATGGTCAGGGGCAGGTCGCCCACCGCTGTGCCCACGTCGAGGATCGCCTCGTCCCCGCGCAGATGGATCCGACGTAACAGGTCACGCCAGCGCTCGGCCTCACTGCGGGCGCCAAAGATGGCCGGCCCCAGGCGGTCGTAGACCTGGTAGATCAGCGCTTTGCCGAAGTAGCGGCCATCGGTCAGCAGCACGAAGAGGAGAAGCAAGACCGCGATGACCAGAACGATGATCGGGATCAGGGTGGTCATATCGCACACACCCAGGGCGACATCGTTTGCACCTGCTCGAACAGGGCCAGCAACTGATCGGCGATGATGGGCCAGGCGTACCCTTCGGCCCAACACTGGGCCCGGTACCCCATCCGCTGGCGGAGCAGCGGGTCCTCCATCAGCCGCAGGATGGCCGCCGCCAGCGCCTCGGGATCCCTGTCGGGAACCCGGAAGCCTGTCGCCCCATCCCGAACCAGGTAGGCCAGCCCCCCCACGTCGGAGGCGATGACCGGGGTGCCACAGGCCATCGCCTCCAAGGCCACCATCCCGAAGGACTCGTAGTGGGAGGGGACCACGACCACCTCGGCGGCCGAGTAGTAGTATTGCAGCGTGTCCTGATCCTTGGCTCCCAAGAAAGTGACCAGATCGCCGATGCCCAACTCCTCCCGCAGCCGCTGCAGGCGGGCCATCTCGGCGTTCTCCCGCTGCCCCTCCGGGCTAGGGTCGCCGCCAATGATGGAGACGCAGGTGTCGCGGAGCCAGTCGGGGTGACGCCGGACCAACAGCGCCATCGCCCGCATCAGGGTGTCAATCCCCTTCAGCGGCTCGATGCGGCCCACGAAGAGGACCATCCGATGTTCCACCGGGATGCCGATGGTCTGTTTGGCGAGGGTTGGCTCGATGGGGTGGAAGCGGTTGAGGTCCACGCCCGGCGGGATGACGGCGATCCGGTCGGGATCGGCCCCGTAGAACTCGATGAGCTGGTCTTTCTCAACCGGCGTGGCTGCCACCAGCCGGTCGGCGAACTGGACGATCTCCGTCTCCACGGCGATGCGCAGGGGGGGCTCCCGCTCCTCAGGCCGGCGAGCGATGCGGTTCTTCAGGTGGCCCAATGTGTGGAACATCTGAACGATGGGGATGCCCCACCGCTCCCGCAGCGCCCGGGCCACCCAGCCGGAGAGCCAGTAGTGGCTGTGCAGGAGGTCGTAGCGGACCCTTTCGGCCTCGGCGAAGGCGATGACGCCCTCGACGAAGGCGGGCAGGTGGTCGAAGAGGCGGTACTTGTCGTAAGGGGCTTCGGGACCGGCCACTAGGTGGACCACCCGCCCCAGCGGCCCTAAACGGTGGCTCACCTTGGCGACCTGGGGGTTCTGGGAACGGGTGAAGACATCCACCGCGATCCCTCGCCGGACCAGCTCACGGCTCAGATCGCGCACGTAGACGTTCATCCCCCCCGTCTCCTTGCCGCCTAGCGTCGCCAGGGGGCAGGTGTGGACGCTCAGCATCGCGATGCGCTGGATGGTCATCGTGGCTCCTGGGAGGGGCGGTGGATGAGGAGGCGATGGACGGTGGTGTCCACGCCGCCCAGATCGTACTTGTACCCCTCGTTTCCACGCAGGAAGTCCACCGTTCGGTAGCCCCGCTCGATGGCGTCTCGGATCAGGTAGGCCATCAGGACGATGCCGGGGCTGAGCCGGCCATAGGCAGGGTCGAACCCGGAGTTGTAGACCAGGACTTGACCTCCGTAGAGGAAGTTGAAGTAGGTGGCCACCGGCCTCTCCAGATCGGTCAGGAAGGCCAGTTGCAGCCAGCCGGCCTGATGGGTAGCCTGGGCGATGGCGTGGAAGAAGGCCTGGTGACGCCGGTCCAGGATGAACTCCGCCTTGTCCGGATGGCTCTTGCGCATTAACTCGATGAACCGGTCCACCTCGGCGCTCAGGTCGTGCTCCGGCCCGACCTGGTACCACTCCAGTTCGGCGGCCCGGCGCAGCTTGCGCCGCAGTTCGTGGCGCTGCTTGCGGGGCAGTACGGCCAGATAGGCCTCCCAGGTCGTGGGCAGGGAGAGCACCGGACAGACATCCTCCAGTTCGATCTCCACGGTCAGCCCCCGGCGGCGGGCCAGGTCGGGCAGGAC
>WFUY01000259.1 GCA_015484715.1 Thermoflexales bacterium
GTGCGCATCCGCTGGACGAAGGGCGGGGGGAGGGGGGGATCGCTGGAGGATGGGCGGGTGTGCATCACTCCGGGGCGTGGAGGGCGAAGTCGGTCAGTTCGTCCAGCCGGCAAGTGGCCAAGCCGATGACGTGGTCCCCGCCGCCGTAGTAGACGTAGACGGTGCCGTCCACGACGGGGTTGGCGCAGGAGAAGACGACGTTGGGCACATCGCCCCGCAGTTCCCACAGCTCCTCCGGCCAGAAGATGGGCTCTCGTGGCCGGCGGATCACCCGGCGGGGATCCTCCAGGTCCAGCAGGCAGACGCCAAAGCGGTAGACGTGATCGGCGTCGTAGCCGTGGTAGAGCATCAGCCAGCCGTGCTCGGTCTCGATGGGGACCCCGTTGCCCCCCACGCTCTTGCTGTCCCAGCCCTCCGCGCGGGGACCGAAGATGGGGGCCATGTCCTCCTCGCGCCAGGTTCGCAGGTCGTCGGAGTAGGCCAGCCAGATGGTGGGCCGACGGCGGTGAAGGGCGGCGTAGCGCCCGCCGATCTTGCGGGGGAAGAGGACGTGGTCCTTGTTGTCCTCCCCCACCACGATGGGGCCGATCGGCTCCCAGGTGATCAGGTTCTCGCTGCGGGCGATCATCGGGATGATCCCGCCGCCTTCGTGGGTGGGCTCTCCCCGGCCCAGGAAGCGGCGTCCGTAGGCGGTGTAGGTCATGTAGAAGGTCCCTTCCAGGAGGGTCACGCGGGGGTCCTCAACGCCCCGGGAGTCGGCGGCGTTGGCCGGCTCCAGGACGGGCCGGCGCAGCCGGTTCCAGTGCACCCCATCCCGGCTGACGGCGTAGCCGATGCGGCTGACCCAGTCCAGCCCCTGGGCGCGGTAGAGCATGTGGAAGAGGCCATTGTGGTAGACAACGGCTGGGTTGAAGACGTTGTAGCACTCCCAGTCCGAGGTCAGGTCAGGGAGCAAGACGGGGTTAGTCGGGTGGCGTTGTAATCTCATTGTAATCTCATCGAAAGACCTTGCTGATCAGCCGACGCTTTCTTGCCAATCGAGTCTGCCTGGGCTATAATCAAGTTTGTACGATAGGATGGAATGTACCGGGCAAGGACTGAATGAGGCTCCATCAGGAGAACGCAGGGAGTGGACCGATGAAAACCGTTTCCCCAGCCCACCATCTTCTGACTCAAGCTGCGGCCATTTTGCCCAGTAGCGATGAAGAACTCATCTACAAGGGCATTGCCGCCGGTGTTTCAGAACGTATTCTGGACTTGAAGAAAGCCGCAGCCCGACTCCGGGACATGTACGGTTCCCTGGAAGCCCTGGAACACCGGATCCAGACTGAGGGTATCTCGCCTGATGATCACACTCTCTACACAGACTTGCTGGAATGGCGGGCTATCAACCACGAACTGACCGAACTCTTACGCCTGCTTGAGGAGATGTGATGATGGTGGACTACATCATCGCAGTCTTGAGGGAAGCCTTGTAACTCTCACCCCTTGATCCCTGCATACGAGACCCCCTCGATGTAGTATTTGCTGAAGAAGAAGAAGAGGACCAGGACCGGGATGGCGTTGAACATCGCGCCCACCAGGGTCAGGTTCCACTGGGCCTTGTACTGCTGCTTGAAGACGCTCAGGGCCACGTTGAGCACCCACATCCGGGGGGCGTCCAGGTAGAGCAGGGGGGTCAGGAAGTTGTTCCACATCGCCTGGAACTGCAGGATGAAGACGGTCAGCAGGGCAGGGCGGGAGAGAGGCAAGATGACGTTGCTGTAGATCCTGAAGAGGCCGGCGCCGTCAATGTGGGCTGCCTCCTCCAGGTCGCGGGGGATGGTCTTGAAGAACTGGGTGAGCATGAAGATCGCCCCGGCGTCCACGATGCCCGGCAGGATGAGGGACCAGAAGGTGTTGAGCAGCTTGAGCTTGCCCATCAGGACGTAGGCGGGGATCAGGGTCACCGCGCCGGGGATCATCATCGTGCCCAGCATGAAGTTGAAGACCAGGTCGCGGCCGGGAAAGCGCAGCCGGGAGAAGGCGTAGGCGGCCATGGAGCAGCCGACGACCTTCAGCAGCGCCGTCGTCACGGCCAGGAAAGCGGTGTTGAAGAGCCAACGGGGAAAGGTAGCCCCCTCGCCAAAGTCGGTGTTCCACACCTTCACCCAGTTCTCAACCAACCATCGCTCCGGGAAGAATTTGGGGGGATAGGCGATGATCTCGGCATCGGTCTTAAAGCTGCCGATGGCGGCCAGGATGAAGGGGGCGAAGAGGATGACGCCGATGCCGATGAGCAGGGCGTAGCGGATGATCTCGCGGATGTAGAAGGAAGCCGGTCGGCGCAAGGCTCTGGTCCGGGGTGGGGCTACCGGTTGTGTGGTCACGGCCATTTTCAAACCTCCGACCCTGGGTCCTGAATCTCGACCCGCTCAGTAGTAAAGTTCCGTGCCGCGCTCGATGAACCGGCGCTGGAGGAAGGTGAAGACGAAGATAAGCACCGCCAGGATGAAGGCCAGCGCAGCGGCGTAGCCCATCTGGATGGGACCTTGCTTGCCCAGGGCCTCGTTGTAGATCAGGAAGACGGGCGTGTTGGTGGTGCCCAGGGGCCCGCCGGCGGTGGCCAGGTAGACCTGGTCGAAGATCTGGAGGGTCCCGATGGTGCCCAGCACGATGACCAACAGGATGATGGGGCGTAGCATCGGGAGGGTGATCTTCCAGAACTGCTGCCAGGCCGTCGCCCCGTCAATGCTGGCCGCTTCGTAGAGGGCCGGCGGAATGTCCTGGAGGGCGGCCAGGAACATCACCATAAAGGTGGGCGCGGTGGTGAAGATGTTCTGGAACATGATGGCCATCCAGGCGATGCTCGGCCCGCGCAGGTACCACTGCTTGGAGGGGATGTTGATGCCGAAGGGGGCGACGATGATCTGGATCAGGCCGCGCGGGTCCCGCAACCAGTCTATCGCCTTCCAGTCAATTCCCACCAGCCCCAGCGTCTTGCTGAAGAGCAGGTTGATGTAGCCGGTCTTGAGGTAGAGCCAGACGAAGATGAGGGTGATGACGACCGAGGAAGTGACGCTAGGGGCGTAGAAGATGGTGCGGAAGAAGCGCCGGAAGCGCATCGGGCTGTTCAGGAGCACCGCCAGGGCGATGGCGATGGCGGTCTGGGTGGGGGTGACGATGAGGGCGTACCAGAGCACGTTGTGAAGGGCTTGGAGGAAGTCCTTCTGCTTGAAGGCTTTGATGAAGTGGCTCAGTCCCACCCACTGGGGCGGCGTGAAGATGTCGTACTTGTTGAAGGCGATGTAGAGGGCAAAGAGGATGACGCCCACCGTGAAGACGAGGGTGACGATCAGGTAGGGGGCGAGGAAGGCGTAGCCGGCGATCAACGCCCGACGCCGGCGGGCATCCCGCCACTCCCGCCGCACGACGAGGGCGGCGACTCCCGCCAGGAGGGCTGCTCCGATGGACACGGCCCCCACGAAAGGCATCGCCGTCTTCTGCACTTCGGCCAGGTAGGTACTGAGTGAGGCCATCACCTGGGGGCCGCCCCGGGTCGGCGCGTTCATCAGGATGGGGATCATCAGCACGATGAAGACCAGCACGAAGGTGGCGACGGCGGCCAGGTTGGCGTTGGCCCTATCCGAGACCATTCGCTTTTGTGCTTGCATAGCCTGGCTCCCTCACAGGGGTACAGGCTGGGGGCGCTCTGCTGAAGAGCGCCCCCAGCATTGTGAACCGCTTACTCGCTCAGCACAGCCTGAGCTTCCTCTTGGGCCTGGGCGAAGGATTCGTCCACGGTCTGGTCGTGGAGGTAGACGCGCTCCAGGGCCTTGGTGACGATGTCGTTGACCTTGCCGGTGTTGGGGCCCCAGTAGGCGACGCGGCTGTCGGGGAGGAGACCGCCTTGGGCGATGGCCTTGTCGTTGGGGTCCACAACCAGGTCAATCTGGTCGGGGTGGGTGCTGTAGGCGAAGCCGGTCTTGACGATCTCGGCCTGGTTCTCCCGGCTGGTCAGGAAGATGGTGAAGGCGGCGGCGGCGCGGGGGAACTTGGTGGAGGCGTTGACGCCGATGGCGTTGGTGAAGATGACATCGGCGCGGGTCTTGGGGCCCTTGGGGATGAGGACGGCCTTCCACTCGACGTCGGGGTAGTTCTGGCGCATGAAGTTGACCATCCAGCCCCCTTCGAGGGTCATCCCCACCAGTTCCTTGCCGATGGCTTCCCCGCACCAGCTGGCCCCCACGTCGCTGGCCTGGACCAGGCTCCCCTCGTCGTACATATCGAGGATGAACTGGGCCATCTCCTTGACCTCGGGGGTGTCCAGCAGCGGCTGGGAGAAGTCGTCGGTGGCATAGGCCCCGCCGTTGGAGAAGACCCAGGGGGCGAAGCGGGCCCAATCGGCGTTCTGGCAGAAGCCGCCGTAGTTGGTCTTCTCGGCGATGGCCTTGGCCGCCGCCCGCAGGTCCTCCCAGGTCCAGTCCTCGGTGGGCTCATCAATCCCCGCCTCCTGAAAGACCTTGGGGAGGTAGACCAGCCCCAGCGTGCCCCAGTCCTTGGGCAGGCCGTAGGTCTTCCCTTCGTAGGTGAAGATGGTCAGCAGGCTGGGGATGAAGTCATCCCGGCTGACGCCCGCCTCGGCCATGAAGTCGTCCAAGGGGAGCAACTGCCCCGCCGGCGCGAAGGCGGTCATCAACTGGTCGTCCACGTAGAAGACGTCAGGAGCGGTGCCACCGGCCATCTGCGCCTTCAGCTTGGTCTGGAACTCGGCCGGGATGGGCTCGTAGTTGACCGTCACCCCCGGACAGACCTTCTTGAAGCGCTCGATGGAGTCCCGGTAGATCTTCTGCTCCGTCTCGTCCCCCCAGCCGGAGAAGGTGATCGTTGCTCCCTCCTCCACGTCCAGAGGGCAGCCCTTGGGCTTCTCCACCAC
>WFUY01000260.1 GCA_015484715.1 Thermoflexales bacterium
CCTCTCCCCTACCACCTTCTTCCTGAGCATGGTCGCCGTCATCGGCACCTTCAAGGCCTTCACCCACATCTACGTGATGCGTACCCCGGGTGCCCAGCGGACGGTGGACACGGTCAGCATCTACATCTTCGACAACTTCTTCAAGGCGACCCGCTACGGGTACGCCTCGGCCCTGGCCTTCATCCTCTTTGCCATCATCCTCTCGCTCACCCTTATCCAGAACCGCGTCATCGGGGAGAAAGTCTTCTATGGCTAGCCAGAGTCAGGCCCTCCCGGCCCAACCCCGGCCCGTCCGCCGCTGGCCGATCCATCCTCTACGGGTGTTGCTCTACCTGATCCTGACCATAGGGGCGCTGGCGGCGGTCATCCCTCTGGTGTGGATGATCCTGACCTCCTTCATGACCCGAGGGGAGGTTTACCTCCGCGTGCTCTTGCCGAGCCAGATCCAGTTCGGCAACTACGTGGAGGCTTGGCAGGAAGCTCGGTTCAGCCTCTACTTTCGCAACAGCGTTATCATCACCCTGGTCACCGTCTTCGGTCAGCTCTTCATCTGCACGCTGGCGGCCTATGCCTTTGCCCGGATGGAGTTCGTCGGGCGAGACGTCATCTTTATGCTCTTCCTCTCCACGATGATGATCCCGGCTGCCGTGACCTTCATCCCCAATTTCCTCATCATCAAGACGCTGGGCTGGTACGACAAGCTGGCCGCCCTGACGATCCCCTTTATGAGCAGTCCCTTCAGCATCTTCCTGTTACGTCAGTTCTTCGCCCAAGTGCCTAAGGACCTGTACGACGCGGCGCTCATTGACGGCGCAGGCCACATCCGCTTCCTCTTTCTGGTGGTGGTTCCCCTCTCCCGTGCCCCGCTGATGACGGTGGCGACGCTGACCTTCATCTTCGCCTGGAACGAACTGCAGTGGCCGCTCATCGCCACCCGCACCCCTACCTGGCGCCCCATCTCCGTGGGCCTCTACAGCTTCATCACCGAGGCGGGGCCGGATACCCACCTGATGATGGCCGGGGCGGTCATCGCCATCATCCCGGTGCTGCTCGTCTACTTCCTGGCCCAGCGTCAGTTCACCGAGAGCATCATCACCAGCGGACTGAAAGGATAGCCATCGGCGAATAGGAATCCAACGAGGAAGGAGGTGATGCCACCGCCAACCATCGCGACGAGAGGGAGCCCGCGCGGTCGGCTCACGGCCAACGGGACAGGCGGGCTCAAGCTTGGTCCAGTCGTCACCATCCCCTATGGGATCCCTTACCTCTGAGCACTCTCTATCTAAGGAGGAGAAACAAATGAAGCTCAACAAACTATGGGCCATCGCTTTGCTGCTGATTATGGCTGTCTCGGCCTTGCTGACAGCCTGCGGCGGTGCAGCTCAGCCCACAGAAGCGCCGGCGGCGCCCACCAAGGCTCCCGAAAAGCCGATGGAGCCAACGAAGCCCCCCACACCGACGGCAGGGCCGGAGGATCCTCTGGCGGGCATTGATCCCAGTGGCCAGACGATCACCTACTGGTACCAGCACTCCCGCAAGCGGGAAGAGGTGCTCCAGGAGATGATCCAGGAGTTCAACGAGACCAACGAGTGGGGCATCACCGTCGTCGGGGAGTACCAGGGCCACTACGGCCAGATCTACGAGAAGATGCTGACCGCCATCGCCGCCGGTGAGGTGCCCGACCTGGTCGTGGCCTACCAGAACCAGGCCGCCTCTTACGCCATCGCCGGGGCGGTCGAAGACCTGAACCCCTACGTCACCAGCCCCACCTGGGGCTTCACCGAGGAGGAGCTGCAGGACTTCTTCCCCGCCTTCTTGAACCAGGACATCAGCGCCCAGCTGGACGGTATGCGCCTGGGCTTCCCGCCCAACCGCTCGATGGAGGTAATGTACTACAACGAGGACTGGCTCAAGGAGCTGGGCTACGACGGGCCGCCGGAGACCTGGGAGGAGTTCCGGGAGATGGCCTGCAAGGCGGTGGAGCAGCCCTTCTCCAAGGGGCCTGGGGAGGGTATGGGCTACGAGCTCTCCGTGGACACCTCCCGCTTCGCCTCGATGGTCTTCAGCCGGGGCGGCGACCTGATGAACGAGGACCAGACGGCCTACACGCTGAACACGCCTGAGGCCCAGGACACGATGAAGTTCCTGCAGGAGCTCTTCGCCGACGGCTGCGCCACCCTGGTGGCGGAGCGGTACGGGGACCAGGCCGACTTCGGCGCCGGCAAGCTCCTCTTCACCATCGGCTCCTCCTCCGGTCTCCCCTACTACAAGGACGCCGTCTCCGAGGGAGCCAACTTCAACTGGAGCGTCGC
The DNA here is from genome assembly GCA_015484715.1 of Thermoflexales bacterium. GTDB lineage: Bacteria > Chloroflexota > Anaerolineae > S140-20 > S140-20 > S140-20. The sequence goes on from WFUY01000260.1 coordinate 2,313, forward strand.
CGCGCTGCCCCACACCACGCCGGACCCGGTCCAGAACATCTACGGGGCCAGCATCTCCGTCCTGAAGACGACGCCGGAGCGCCAGTTGGCCGCCTGGCTCTTCCTCAAGTGGTTCACCGAGCCGGAGCAGCAAGCCAAGTGGGCCAAGGTCTCCAACTACTTCCCCGTCCGCAAGTCGGTGGCCGAGGGGATGAAGGACTACTTCGCCGAGAACCCCGCCTACGCCAAGGCCTTCGAGCTCCTCAAGTACGGCAAGACCGAGCCGCCCGTGGCCGGCTACGACGTGGTCCGTGACCTCATCGAGGAGGCGATGACCAAGATCGTCGAGGGTGCGGATGTCGTGGAGACCCTGGCCGCACTGGAGGAGGAGGCCAACCAGGTGCTGGAGGAGGCTGCGCCCTAGTTCCGGCGGCGGTAGAGACCATCGAGCGGGTTGCGGACCGACGTCCGCAACCCGCTTTGTACGCCCTCAGTGCAGTGGCAGGACCCAGGAGGGGTGTGGGGGGAAGAGGGCTTCCAAAAGCATCTGAGCCTCCCCCTCCGCCCAGACGTCGGGATAGGCCCGCCGTAGGTCGTCCAGCGAGCGGTAGCCGAAGAGGAGGGCGAGGAAGGTCCCCGGCGGGAAGCCGGCCTGGGGCTTCTCCACGCCGGGGGGCAGGTTCTCCGCCTCCGCCAGCCGGCCCTCCTCGAAGGCCAGCCGCAGCCCTTCCGTGTAGAAGTCCAGCCGCAGCTCACCGGTATGACCGATGAGGATCGAGTTGGCCAGGCGGCGTTCCAGGACCGGCCCGATCCGGTGCAGGAAGGCGGCCAGGTCGGCCACGCGGAGGTACCAGGCGTAGGCCGGCCGGGGCACGGCGTGATGGGCCCGCAGCCAGGAGGCGGCCAGGCGGGCCGGCTGCTGGGCGAAGAAGAGCCCCGCCAGGGGCTTCCCGGCCTCCCCGACCAGTGCCTCCCCTTGCTTCCATAGGGCTCGCACCACCGGCGGCAGCACCGCCGCCAGCGCCACCCCCTCCCCCACCGCCAACTCCCGCAGGGGGTAGCCGGACCGCCACAGTTGCCGGAAGGTCGCCAGGTAGCCGACGGGCTTCCCCTCGCCGTCCACGATGACCTGGTAGCGGTCGCCCACGGCGTGGGTCAGTAGGTAGCGCCAGACCGCCTCACTCCGCAGGCAGCGGACCAGGGAGCCCCGGCAGGCCCGCTCGTAGAAGGCCATCAGCACCGGTAGGTCCTCCAGCGTCGCATCGCGCAGGGCGAAGGGCGCTTCCTCCTCCCCTTTCCGCGAGGGCACCGCCGACGGTGGGAGCCGGTATCCGCCGCCCAACTCCAGGGCATATCCGTAGCCGAACCGACGGTAGAAGTAGGGGATGCCCGTGATGGCCTGGACGGGCAGGTCGTGCTCCTGGCACCAGCCGTGCAGGACCTCGAACTGGGCGCGGACCAGCCCCCGCCGGCGGTAGTCGGGGTGGGTGCTCACCAGCTCCATCCGCCCCACGCCGAAGGGCACCTCCTCGTAGCTCCAGCGCTGGGGGATGAGCACCGCCGAGGAGACGATCCGATCCTCCTCCGGCACCTCGACGACGGTGAAGCAGGCCGGCCCGGTGGTGGGGTGCCATCCGCCGAGGAGGGTGCGGGTCCAACCGGCGATGATGGCATCGGTGTCCTCATCCTCGTCCTCTTCCTCCTCCTCGACCAGTTGCTCTCGGTTGAAGGCGACCAGGGCCTCCCGGTCCTGGGGCCGGCCCTGGCGGAGCACCAGCCCTCCCTCCAGGGTGCGGGGGGTGAGGGCGGGCGCGAAGGGGATGGGCTTGAGGTAGATCCGGTGACGGCGGATCACCCGGTAGCCCACCCGCTCGTAGAGCCGGTTGGCTCCGGTGAGGCTGGTGGTGTCCACCCCCAGCCGGGCTGCCGTCATCCCGGCCTCCCGCAGGGCGATCATCCCTCGCAGCAGGAGGGCTGTGCCCAGCCCGCGCCGGCGCCAGGGGCGGCAGACCCCCAGGTCCTCGATCCAGCCCACCTGCCGACCGTAGACTGCGTTGCCCTCGGGGTCAATGCGGCCCAGACAGAAGCCGACGATCTCGCCGCTGCCCTCCTCCTCGGCGACGATCCAGAGGTCCGGTCGCCAGGGGGGGCCTTTGAACCACCGGGCCCACTGGTCGGCGCTGACGGGGTGC
>WFUY01000261.1 GCA_015484715.1 Thermoflexales bacterium
GAGGAAGGGGTTGAGGCCGGCTCGCTGACAGGCGGTGCGAAAGGTCTTCTCGTGCATATGGGGGGAGCAGGCGGCGACGACGACGCGGGTGAGGCCCAGTTCGCGGATGTCCTCTTCGATGAGGTCCTGGCCCAGGCTGGAGCACATGAACTTGTAGTCGCGGGCCACCGCCACGTGGGGCTGCTCACTGGCCCAGCGGGCGACCGCTTCCACGTCCACCGTGCCGGCGATGTTCGTGCCGCAGTGACAGATGTAGACGCCAACTCGTTCCTTGCTCATCGCTCACTCCTCCTCCGGCATACGTGGCATAGGGAGCGCCTCCTTGGGCCGTCGCTTCCGCCGGGGCGCTTCCGGCGCCGGTGCTTCGGCGCCGACCTTGGCCAGAGCGGGCCGGGCGTCCACGAACTCCTTGCCGATGCCCAACTCCTTCGGCGGAATGCCAAAGGCCAGCCCCATCAACTGGGTGAAGTAGAGGATGGGGATGTGGTAGTCGGTCTTGAAGTGCCGGTTCACCGCATCCTGGTAGGCGTCCAGGTTGAGCTGACACATGGGGCAGAGGGTGACGATCACGTCTGCGTCGTAGTCGGCGGCATTCTTGAGCAGACGGCGGATCAGCTCGAAGGCGGTGGATTGGCTGATCTGGGTCATGTGGCCGCCGCAGCAGTGGGTCTTCAGGGGGAAGTCCACCACCTTGGCTCCCAGGGTCCGCATCAGCTTGTCCAGGGAGGTGGGATACTCAGGATCGTCGAAGACACCCTGGTATCCGGGCCGCACGATGAGGCAGCCGTAGTAAGGAGCGACCCGCAGGCCCTGCAGTGGCCTGGTCACCTTCTCGGCGACGGCGTCGTACCCCACGTCGTTGACGATGACGTCCAGCAGGTGGCGCACCCGGACGCTGCCGGGGGTGTAGTGGAGGCCGCCGGCAGCCAGCGCCGCGTTGACCTTCTCGGCCAACTCCGGCGAATCCAGCATATAGCGATCGGTCTTGCTCAGGTTGAGGAAGCAGGCGCTGCAAGGGGCGACCAACTGGTGGCCGTTGTCGGGCTGCTGAGCGGCCAGGGCCAGGTTGCGCCCGACCAGGGCGTGGGCCCCCAGCAGGTCCACCGTGATATACTCCGTCGCACCGCAGCAGTTCCAGTCCTCGACCTCGACGAACTCGATCTCCAGGGGGGCGGCAACGGCCATCGCCGACTTATGGTAGGCGATGGCGTTGCGCTCCAGGGAGCACCCGGGATAGTAGCCGTACTTCATGCTGCACCTCCTAGCTCCCTGGCCTTGGCCAGAATCGCCTTCAACTGGTCAATCTTCTTGATGCGCCGGGGGGTCAGGTCCATCCTCCCCTTGCGCAGCAGGTCCAGCGCCATCGGGGCCATCTTGACCACGTCGAGGGGATGGTGGCGCAGGTAGTGGCGGGTGGCCAGCCCCAATTCGAAACTGCGCCCGTAGTTCTCCACCAGGTCAATGAAGGTCTCGGAGAACTCGGGCGCTTCGGCGGCGCTGGACTCCCGGTACAGCCCCTCCTGGATGGCCATCCGTTTGAGGGTGTACATCAGATCGGTGATGTGGATCTCTTGGGGACAACGGGCCATGCAGTAGTAACAGGAGACACAGTACCAGGGGGTGTTGCTGCGCAAGACTTCATCTTTCATCCCGGCGGCGATCAGCGCGAAGAGGTGGCGCGGTGTGTGGTCCATATCGGGGCCGGAAGGACAGGAGCCCCCGCAGGTGCCACACTGCAGGCAAAGCTCCAGATGGGGATCGCCGGGGGTCGCAGCGATGACCTCATCGAGGAACGTCGGTGCCCGCGCAAGGGTCGTTGTCGTGGCAGTAGCCATAGGAACCTCCTTGGCATCAAGGTATCACCCAAAGTCTCTGCTTTCCCGGCCTTCTCTAGTGTAACGCCTTTCCAAGAGGCGTCATAGTGATAAATATCACGGTGTAATGTGAAAAAAGTCACACGCTCGGGCTGGGGCGAGGATAAGGACGGGAGGTCAGCGGGCCAGGCCGTGGCGCATAGCCCAGATGGCCGCCTGGGTCCGGTCCGAGACCCCCAGTTTCTCGAAGATGTGGCGCACGTGGGTCTTCACCGTGTTGCGGCTGATGGAGAGGGCTTCGGCGATGGCATCGTTGCTCATCCCCTCGGCGATGAGCCGGAGGACCCGCACCTCCTGCTCGGTCAGGTTGTGGGCCGGTGCCATCGCGGGCTGGGGTTTGTCGCCGGTGAGGTGGAGGGGGATGCTGAGGGCGGCCTGGAGGAGGGAGCGGTCAATGATGGTCTCCCCGGCCACGACAGCCCGGACCGCCGGGGGGATTCGGTCTGGGTCCACTTCCTTCGAGAGGTAGCCGGCTGCGCCCAGGGCCACGGCCCGGGCCAGGTACTCCAGGTTGGTGTAGGTCGTCAGGATGATGACGCTGGTGGTTGGGAGGCTCTCTTTGATGGCGATGAGGGCCTGAAGGCCGTCCATATCCGGCATGCGGATGTCCAGCAGGACGACATCGGGCCGAAGCCGCCGGGCCAAGTCCACCGCCTCCCGGCCTGTGGCCGCAGAGCCCACGACCTCCAGGCCGGCCCGGCTGAGGAGGCTGCGCAGCCCCTCCCGGACGACGCCGTGATCATCCGCAATCAGCACTCGGATCGGCTTCGTCTCCGAGAAGTGGTTCATGGATCACCCCCGATTCCGATTGCAAGGGCAAGCGGACGAGCACCCGGGTTCCCTTCCCCGGCTCACTGTGGATGGTGCACCGTCCCCCCACCAAGTGGGCCCGTTCGCGCATTCCGACCAGGCCCATACACTCTTGGCGGTTCCGGGTCGCTTCGGGATCAAATCCCCGACCCCAGTCCTGGACGACCACCTCGAGGACGCTGTCCCTCACCGCCAGGCTGACCTTGACGCGCCGGGCCTGGGCGTACTTGCGGGCATTGGTCAGCGCCTCCTGGACGATGCGGAAGGCGGTGATCTCCACGCTGGGCGGGAACTGCCGGTTGGCCGTTGCCAGGTCGAGCTCGACCTCCCAGCCGGCGGCCATAGCCATCTGCCGGGTCAGCTCCCCGATGGCTGCTGCCAGCCCCATATCGTCCAGCAGTGTGGGGCGCAGCCCTTCGATGACCCGGCGCCCCTCGCTGATGGCGGTAGCCAGGTGAGCCATCCCCGCCTCCAGCGCCTCCTCGGCGGCCTGAGGGTTGGTGTCCCGCAGGGCGGTGAAGCTACGCAGATGCATCCGCGCTCCCACCAGGTACTGGATCAGGCCGTCGTGGAGGTCGTAGGCGACGAGCTTGCGTTCCTCTTCCTGGGCGTTGATCAGGTCCTCGACCAGGTGGGCCAGCCGCTGGCGATGTTCGGCCAGCACCTCGTAGAGGGAGACGTTCTCCAACGCGATGGAAGCGTGGGCTGCCAGCGTGGAGAGCAGCTTGCTGGCCCAAGGGTCGCCCAGCTCCGGGTCGGCACCGTACAGCTCGATCAGGCTCCGGCGGTTGGCCTCAATGCGCAGGGGGGCGCAGCAGACGAAGCCGCCGGCCTCCTGCAGGTTCCTAGACTGGCCGATCTCTAGGTTCAGGGCCTCTTGGTAGAGGGTTTGAACGGCGGGGGTCTCCCGCAGGGTGGCCCACCGACGATCCCCCACCTCGACCAGGACCCGGAATCGGTGTGGCTCCGATTGCTCGAGGCAGAGGATGGCGACGAACTCGGCCGGGAGGAGCTGCCGTGCCGCGTCGGCGATGGCCCGGACTGTCGCCTGGCGGTCCAGCCCCGAACTGATCCGTTGACCCGCCTCGTTCAGCATCTCCAGTTGGACGACGTAGCGCCGGATGGCGGCCGCCATCTGGTTGAAGGCGTGCGTGAGCTGACCGATCTCATCTTCCTGCTTGACCTCCAGCGGATGGTCCAGCTTCCCCTGCCCGAACTGCTCGACGCCCCGCTGCAGGGCCCGGATCGGTTCGGTGAGCTGGCGGGCCAACACCATCGTCATCGCCGTGGCGACGAGGATGGCGGCGGCCAGGATGGAAGCCGCCGTGACGCGGAAGGCGCGGATGGGGGCGAAGAGGGAGCTCGTGGACTCTACCCGGAGGATCACCCAGAACCGGTCCCGCTCGACGGCAACCGGGTAGAGAGGGGTGTAGACGATGGCCTGGTCCCCGCTGATGTAGGTCCCCTCCTGGCCGGAGAGGATCTGGGAGGCGGCGTCAGGGTAGTCGGTCCAGAGACCGTACCCGGTGTTTAGGTCCACCGGCCCTCCCCAACGGCGCGTTGGGTCGGGGTGGGCCAGGTAGTACCCATCCTGATCCACCATCAGCAGCATCCCCTTCTGAGGACCGTGCTCGTAGAGGAAACGGAGGAAGTAATCAGCGTAGACGTTGATGATGACGATTCCCCGAAGGGTGCTGTCCACGTAGATGGGTGTGGCGTAGCGGATTACGGGCCGGTAGGGGACCTCGATCTGGCCGTGCTCCCGGTTCAGGTCGAGAGGGGAGACGTAGATCTCGCCGGGGCCTCGCTGGATGGTCTCCTGGAAGTAGTAGCGGTGAGACTTGTCCTGGAGCTTGTCCTGAGGGATGATGCGGGAGACGCGCCCGTCCGAGTCCACCCGCACGACCTCCCGGCCGGTCTCGTCCAGGTAGCGGACCTGGTAGTAGGTGGGACGGGCAGCGGAGAAGATCAGGAAGTCACGGGCCAGTTGGGTCCGCCAGTAGGCGACGCCTTCGTCGTCCCCCTGGGCGCGGGCCTGGAGCAGCCGCTGAAGGCTGTCCAGGTGGGCCAGGTAGAGGACGTCGCCCCGCACGCTGTCGAGGAAGCCGGCGATCTGCTGGGCGTGCTGCTCTACGTTGCTCCGGGCCGACTCGATCACCCGCTCTTCGATGATCCGGCTGGTGATCCAATTGCCGTACAGCCCCGTCCCGATGAGGGGGATCAAGACAACGGTCAGGAAGGCAACGAAGAGCTTCCCCTGGATGCTCTGGAGGAAGCGCATCGCCTGTTGGAGGCGGAACCCTTTGCCCTGCACGATCCTCTCCCTTTACCTCAAACCCGGCTTTGGGGATTATACGGCGTTCCTGGCAAAAAGGCAATGGAGACATAGGGCGTGTTGTGGGCTGCCCTTCTCCGGTGATTACCCATATCCGTTGGAGATAGGGAGACTAGCTGTCCACGAATGGGGCGCGAACGCACGAATTAAGGATCGCCTCATTCGTGCATTGGTGAGAAATTCGCGGACGGCCCGCTACGGACCACTCTCTCGCTCACTTGTGGGTAATCACCGCTGCCCTTCGCGCTTGTCTTTTCCCCAGAAGCGCATACAATAGGGGCATGCTTGCTTACCGGACCTGGCTCAACGGGGCGCTGGTGGGAGGAGCGCTGCTCTTCTTCCTGATGGGGCGTCGGCGCGGCCTCCCATTGGCCCTCCTGCTGGACCTGGTGCTGGGAGGGATCCTGGCGGGCCTCTTGGGGGCGCGGGCTGGCTACGTGGCCCTCAACTGGGCCTACTTCCGCGACCACCTGGGCGAGGCGATCCGCCTCTGGCAGGGGGGGCTGAATGGCCAGATCGGCCTCCTGGTGGGGTTGCTGGCCACCGGGCCGGTCTGTGCCCTCCACCGCACGCGCTGGCTGCCCATCCTGGACCTACTGGCCGTCCCCCTGGCCCTGGGGAGCGGCCTGGCCTGGCTGGCCTGCGATGGGGTGGGCTGCGCCTGGGGACGTCCCGTCTATCCCACCGATGGTCTCCTCTGGCGGCTCAGCGCCGACCTGCCCGATCTCTACGGCCTGCAGGAGCCCCGGGTCGCCGTCCAGCGGCTGGCGGCCGGCGGCAATGGGCTCCTGGCCCTCCTGCTCTGGTGGACCTCGGAGCGCCCCGGACGCCGCTTCGCCCTCTACCTGGTGGGAACGGGTGGGCTTTTCCTTCTCTTGGGAGGCTGGCGGGGCGACCCGATGCCCGCCCTGGGGGGGTGGCGGCTGGATCAGCTTCTAGGCCTGGCCATGCTCCTGGCCGGCCTCGCCTTGGGGTGGGGGAGCCTCCGACGCGGGAGCAGGTGAGCGGTCTGAGACTGCTCACGGCATCCCAATCCTCTCTTCTCCGTCACGGTGATTACCCACAGGTGAGCGCGAGAGTGGTCCGCAGCAGGCCGTCCACGAATTTCTCACAAATGCACGAAGGAGGCGGTCCTTAATTCGTGTATTCGTGCCCCCTTCGTGGACGGCCCGTCTCCCTATCTCCAAAGATATGGGTAATCACCGGTCTCCGCCATCTTGACGGGCCTGGATGAACGTGTTATCATAGCGGCCGGACGGGAGAGCGTGCAATGTACCTAGGACCTCCCCCCAAGCGACGCCGGTCGTCACCCAAACGGATCCTGGTGCTCCTCATCCTCATCGCGGCGGGGCTCTATGTGCTCCATCAACGGGAGACCTTCCAGGAGCCCTTCCAGCCCACCCCGACGCCCACCCGGGGCGCGCCTTCGTACATCCTCGACGCGGTGGCCGCCTATCGGCGCGGTGATTTTCAGGAGGCCATCGCCAACTACCGGCAGGCTCTCCGCCTGACCCCCAACGACCCCGCCGTCATGGTTCCCCTGGCCCGGCTGCTCATCTTGGACGGGGAGCTGGAAGAGGGGCTGGCGATGGCCCGTCGGGCGGTGGAAGCAGACCCCGAGAGTGCCGAGGCCCGGGCGATCCTCTGCATGGCCCTGGACTGGAACGGGGCCGTGGACGAGGCCATCGCTACCTGCAAAGAGGCCATCGCCCTCAACCCCCGCTATGCGGAAGCCCACGCCTACCTGGCCGAAGCTTACACCGACTACATCCTGAGCGGCAGCTTCGGCGTCGGGTGGGATGACGTCTACGAGGAGCTGCAGACGGCTTTGGAGTTGGACCCCCAGAGCGTGGACGTTCACCGGAACCGTGCCTACGCGCTGGAGAGCCAGGGCAACTACAGCCAGGCGATCAAAGCCTATCAACAGGCCCTAGCCATCCATCCCAACCTGGCCTACATCTACATGGCCTTGGGCCGGAACTACCGGGTCCTGGGGCAGTTCGATGAGGCCATCGCCAGCTTCAAGCGGGCCGCCGAGCTGGACCCGAACAGCGCCGAGGGGTACGATGAGGTGGGCTGGACCTACTTCGGGATGGGGGAGTTCGAGCAGGCCCAGATCTACCTAAAGAAAGCGGTGGAGGTGGATCCCCGCTACGCCCAGGGCTGGGGCCGGCTGGGGATCACCTACTACCGACGGCGCAACTACGAGGATGCCATCCCGGCCCTGGAGCGGGCTTTGGCCGAGGGGGGGGAGAAGCTGGAGTACTACTATACGCTGGGGCTCTGCTACTACTACCTGGACCGGTGCGAGCGGGCGATCCCCCTCTTCCAGCAGGTGCTGGCCCGGGATCCCGACGAGGTCAACGCCCAGGAGGGGATCCGCCTCTGCCAGGAGGCAGAAGCAGAGGCAACGGCGACGCCGCAGGATTGACTCCGTAGCCGGTTACCTGACGGTGGTCACCCTCCCGCAGGTCACGCGGTGCCCGGTGACAGCGGTGGTTTCTCAGAGGTTGCCTATGGGGACCCGCGGGAGGGCCTCGACTCAGTAGTGGATGTTGACCACGGTGCCCACGTCGGCCCACTCGTAGAGCCACTTGGCCTCCTCAACGGGCAGGTTCACGCAGCCGTGGCTCATCGGCCGGCCGAAGTTGTTGTGCCAGTAGGTGCCGTGCAGACCGTAGCCCTTGTAGAAGTACATCACGTAGGGCACGTCGGGCAGGTAGTACCCCGGCCCCGACATATCGGCCGAGCGGTACTTGACGTAGATGCGGTAGACGCCGGTGACGGTGGGGTATTGGGGCAGGCCCGTGGAGACCTTGATCCAGCGCACGGGGCGGTTCCCCTCGTGAGCGATGAGGGTCTGCGTGGTCAGGTTGACCTCGATCCAGCGGCTGCCCACGGGGGGGCGGGTTGGAGC